>JAYTNH010000060.1:0-1967 GCA_043748395.1 Ilumatobacteraceae bacterium
TGGCACCGTCGAACACCACGGTGATGTTCGTCCCCCACCTGCGTGCCACCCGTTCGGCGGCGTCGATACAAGCCTCGCGCTGGTGGTTGAGGTCGAAGCCCGGCCAGCCGAGCTTGGCGACGTTGTAGCCGTCGACGAGTGCTACCAGCCCAGGTGTCTTCAGATAGTGCTCCGTTACGGCATCGGAGTGGTTGAGCAGCCCACCCGGCACCGCGATCGGCTTGCGGCTCGCCGCGGTGCGCCCGCGACGCGCTGACTGCCCGGCATGCGAGCTACGCCGACCAGTGAGCTCTACGGCATCGAGCGCGTCAACAACCTGGCGTGCGAGGGCCTTCGCGTTCGACAGATCGATGCGCGCCGCCGGCTCGGCAGACACCTGTTGCACTCGAGCAATGAGCGCGGCATCGCGGGCCGACTCGGCCTCGCGTGCGTGTGCAACTGCGACGGCGACGGCGTCGTTCGCTAGTGCGACCTGCTCGGCGACGCGGTCGGCACGCTGCTCGGTTCGGCGCAGTGCGGATTCGACTTCGGCGGCGATCTTGGCTGCCTTGGCTGCCTGACCGTTGGCGTCGCGCAGTTGTGCGGTGACGGCATCGAGTCGACGCTGCTGAGCCTCGGCTGCCACGTGAAGGTTTGCTACTTCGGCCTGGGCGACCATCGCAACTCGCTGTGCAGCTTCGCGTCGACGCTGCTCGCGCACCAGCGCCGCCGCCAGGTCGGGATCGGTAGCGGCTTGAGCCAGGTGGTCGGACACGGTGTCGGTCCACCCGCCCGGGCGGGTGAGCCAGGCCAAGCCCAACTCGTCGAGCAAGTCGGCCGACGCGGCGCCCTGCACCCGCTTGCGGAACGCTTCGTCGGACTCGATGGCGGTTCGAACCAGGTGCTGATGACGCGACGACAGGTGGGTAGCACGCAGGATCGGCCGAAGCGCGGCCGGAAAGGCCAGCCTCGGCCGCGAGATGGAGCCAGTGAGGGCCACGGCCAGCGCGAGGTTGAGAGCATCGGACAGTGCGCCGTCTGGAATGTGCAGCGCCCCAGGATGGTCGCCCCAGCCCTCCAGCTCTGCGTCGCCCATCGCGCCACTGTAGCCACCGTCACATCGAACGCTTGTTCTTGACATCGAACGTTCGTTCGTGGTTTGCTAGGCAGCCTGTGCAACGCTCACTCGACGATCTGGGTACTCCGCTCTGCGAGGTCACGTTTTGCGTCCTCGACATCGAGACCACGGGCAGCGATCGCGCCGGTGACTGCATCACCGAGATCGGCGCCGTGCTACTTCGTGGCGGCGAGTGTCTCGGCACGCTCGGCACGCTCGTCAACCCCGGCCGCGCCATACCTCCTACCATCACCGTGCTCACCGGCATCACCGACTCCATGGTGGTGGCCGCACCGCGCATCGAGCAGGTGTTGCCGAGCCTGCTCGAGTTCACCCGCGACGCCGTGATCGTGGGCCACAACGTCTCGTTCGACCTCGCCTTCATCAATGCTTCGCTCGCACGGCGCGGCACGCCACGACTCACCAATCAGGTGGTCGACACGCTGTCACTGGCGCGCCGGTTGGTCCGCGACGAAGTACCCGACTGCAGACTTGGCACGCTTGCCTCGCGCCTGCGGCTCGATCATCGGCCAACGCACCGCGCCCTCGACGATGCATTGGCCA
This sequence comes from Ilumatobacteraceae bacterium, assembly GCA_043748395.1. Lineage (GTDB taxonomy): Bacteria > Actinomycetota > Acidimicrobiia > Acidimicrobiales > Ilumatobacteraceae > JAYTNH01. Next base: position 1,661 of record JAYTNH010000060.1, read on the forward strand.
CCGCCGACCTGCTGCACCTGCTCATCGAACGCGCCGCCGGGCTCGGGGTGTTGGGGCTCGACGATCTGCTCACGCTCCCCCGCATGGGTTCACATCCCCAAGCCGCCAAGCTCAAGCTCACATTGCAACTCCCCCGCTCGCCGGGCGTCTACCAGTTCCATGGCCACCTCGACGAGGTGCTGTACGTGGGCAAGGCAACCAACCTGCGCCAACGCGTGCGCAGCTACTTCGGCAGCGACGACCGCCGCAAGATCGGCCCCATGCTCCGCGAAACCCAACGGGTGTCGTACACCGTCACGCACGACGC
>JAYTNH010000061.1:0-5746 GCA_043748395.1 Ilumatobacteraceae bacterium
GTGATGCCGTCGACGCCGCGTACGTCGATCTTGAGCAGCGTTCCGGTCATGGCATCGAAGCCTGTGGCAAACACGATGCAGTCGAATTCGTAGTCGACGCCGCCGGTGCGCAGGCCGGCAGTGGTGAGCGTCTCGATCGGGTTCTTGCTCACATCGACGAGGTGCACGTTGGGCCGGTTGAACGTGGCGTAGTAGCCGGTGTCGACGCACAGACGTTTGCAGCCGATCACGTGATGCGGGCACAGCAGTTCGGCCGTCGCCGGGTCGGTGACGATCGAGCGGATCTTGTTGCGGACGAACTCGGCGGCGATCTCGTTGGCGTCGGCTGAGAGCAGGAAGTCGTTGAAGCCACCGAGAAAGGTGAGCCCGCCGCGCTGCCAACGCTGCTCGAGGTCGGCCTCGATCTCTTGCGCTGTGGCTTCGAGCGCCGACGTGTCGCCCCGCGGTGTGCGCGCTCCGAATGCACCGGGCATCAGCGAGTTGTCGGCGCGGAACTCGGCGTACGTGGTCTTGATCTCGTGCACGAATTGTGGGTCGAGCGCACCGTTGTGGGCGGGCACCGAGTAGTTGGCGGTGCGCTGGAACACGGTGAGCTCGGCCGCCTGCTCGGCGATGATCGGGATGGACTGGATGGAAGATGACCCGGTGCCGATGATGCCCACTCGTTTGCCGGTGAAGTCGACGCCATCGTGTGGCCATTGGCCGGTGTGGTACGTCGGCCCAGTGAACGAGTCGATGCCTGCAAATGCCGGAGTGTTGGTGCTCGACAAGCATCCGGTCGCCATGATGACGAACTGCGCCGAGTACACCCCATTCTCGGTGGTCACGGTCCAGCGTGTTGCCGCCTCGTCGAACACGGCCGAGTGCACACGAGTATCGAACTGGATGTCGCGGCGCAGGTCGAAGCGATCGGCGACATGGTTGGCGTAGATGAGGATCTCGGGCTGCGTCGCGTACTTCTCGCTCCACTCCCACTGCTGTTGCAGTTCATCATCGAACTGGTACGAGTACTCCATGCTTTCGACGTCGCATCGCGCGCCCGGATAGCGGTTCCAGTACCAGGTTCCGCCGACGCCAGATGCAGCCTCGAGCACCCGCGCCGTGCGGCCGGCCGAGCGCAGTCGGTGCAGCATCGCCATACCGGCGAAACCGGCGCCCACGATGATGGCGTCGTACTCAGTCATCGAATGCGTCTCGTTCATCGACACGCCCCTTCCTTTGTCCCACCAACGATGTATAGACCGTCGTGGCCGGGCACGACGACTCAGCCGGTGAGACCCCAGATGGCCACCGTGCCGGTGACCTCGTTGCCGTACACCAGCAGCGGCTGATGGGTGGGGCTCTGCCTGGCCGGGATGAACACCATGCCCTCTGGCCCGCTGTCTGGGCCTACCACAGCGCCGCCGAAGGTGCGAGTGGTGAGATACTGCTGGAAAGCAGGGGCGGCCGGGTCGGTGATGTCGTACACCATTGCGCCACCGATGCGCTCGAGCCCGACGAAGGCGTACTGCCGTTTGCCGATGCTGCCGACCACCACCGACTCCGGCTCGGGGCCCTTGTCGTCGCTGCGGTTCTTGATCGTGTCGTTGCTGTTGCTGGCGTTGAAGCGGGTTGGCAGGGCGCTGGCTGTGAGGCACTCGAAGTCGTCGCCGCTGTCCCACACCAGGCTGCCATCCGCGCTCCGAATGGAGAACGACCGCGAACCGAACGAGTACAGCGAGGTGAGCTTGCCGGTGGGTCCACTGCTGGCAGGTGCGAACGGTGTGACATTCAGGCGGCCGAGCTTGGTGTTGTCGCTGGCGTCCGGGAACAGGGTGAGGTCGGCCACAGAGCGAGCGCGGCGGGCCTCTTCACCGTTCGACGAGACGCCGGGCCAGTCGCGGGCGTCGCCCTCGTTGGCGGTCAGCACGTACGGCTGGCCCTTGACCTCGTAGTTGGCAATGCCATCGGGCATGTACATGCCCTGCACCGGCCAGTTGCGGATGTCGATGGTGCCACCCTGGTCGCTGGCATCGATGCCGAAGCCTGGCCTGCTGTGATCGTTGGTGCCGAGGGCCACGATCGACGAGACCCTCTGTTTCTTGAGATCGAGGATGGCCAGCGCGTTGTTCTCCTGCAGTGAGACCCACGCGGTCTTGCTGTCGTCGGCCACGGTGATGTACTCGGGCTCGAGATCTTGGGCCACCGATGATCCTGGCCCAAAGAGGCGCACGCCCGCTGGCAGTTCGGCGGCACGCGATCCGCCGATGTTGAAGTCGGAAAAGCTGATGGTGACCACCTCCGGGATCTGCGCCGGCTTGCCGCCGCGCGTCTTGCCGACCTCCTTGGCCGATTTGCGGAGTTCTTTCAGTTCGATGATGCTGATCGAACCTTCTGGATCAACCGACCCAGGCGCGCCATAGCTGTTGGGCTCGGCCTCGTTGGCCACCAGCAACCTCTTGCCGTCGGGGGTGATCGTCACCATGTCGGGCAACGCACCCACCTCGACAGCACCGATCTGCACACCCTCGGCGAAGAACAGAACCGCACCGGGAAGGGTCTTGTCGGCAGCGGGCACCGATATGGCCACCAGGCCGTCGTCGACCGCGACGCTCGTCGGGTCACCAGGCAAGCTGATGGTCGAGGTGCGCGTCGGCGCAGCGGGATCGGTGATGTCCACCACATCCACCGCGCCGAGACTCATGACGTACAACGTGTTCTGCTCGTACGCCACTATCTCGGCGGCGGTCTGGCCCGATGGCAGAGCGCCGGCCGAGAAACGACCGATGAATCCGAATTGCAGGGCATCGGCCGGTGCGGCGGGCGTGGTGCATGCGTACACCGATGCCGTCACCGAACCCGAGGTCGCGCCCAGCAGCACGGTGCCGGTGAGCAGCGCACCGGCGAGGGGAATGGTGATACGGCGATGGGTCATGGAGGCTCCTGGGTGAGTCGGCACGAGAAGATGCCCGATGCAGGGGGCGCACCGGACGACGTCAACGTACGGAGCGAGTCTGAACCCAGGGTGTACCGCTGGTGAATGCAGCGCGGCGGTGAGCAGAACTTCGGACGTCAGCCGGCGGCGAGCTCGGCGATGAGGGCGACTCCGTCGAACACATCGACGAACCGAGTCGTCAATGGCGACATACCGAGGCGCACCACATCGGGCTCGCGGAAGTCGCCGAGCACGCCGCGATCGGCCAACTGTGTGTTGAGGCGGCGAGCCTCGGGGTGCACAACGGCGACGTGGCCACCGCGCCGAAGCGGGTCGCGCGGTGTGCGCGTGTGCAATCCGAACTGGTCGCACAGGTCGATGCCGAATCCGGTGAGCAGTCGGGCCTTGGTCTGAATGGCGTCGATTCCGGCGTCAGCGGTCACGCTGAATCCGGCCTCGGCGCCCGCCAATGCCACCGGGTTCGGTGTGCCCACCACCATGCGCATGATGTCGGTGCGCGGGTTGTAGGTAGGCCCCATCGCGAACTGATCGTGCTGGCTGAACCAACCCCAGATCGGCTGGGTAAAGCTGGGTTGCAGCTCGCTCGCGACGTATGTCCAGGCGGGCGCACCCGGTCCACCGTTGAGGAACTTGTAGCTGCAACCAACGGCGAGTTGAGCGCCTGCGGCATGCAGGTCGATCGCCAGAACTCCCGCCGCGTGCGAGAGATCCCAGATCACTACCGCCCCCGCCGAACGAGCGCGTGCCGTCTCGGCAGCGACATCGACGACTTCGGCGGTTCGGTAGTCGACGACCGATCGCAGCATCACCGCCACATCGTCGAGTCGCTCGAAGCCGAGGCGGACGCTTCGACCCGTTGCCGCGGCAATGCCGTCGGCGACGTAGCGATCGGTGGGGAACTCGTCGGCATCGACTGCGATGATCGTGCGGTCGGGCCGCATGGCAAGCGCCCCGTGGACGAGTTGGTAGATGTTCATCGTGGTGGTGTCGTGCACCACCACCTCGCCCGGCAACGCGCCGATCAGTGGTGCCAGCAGGTCGCCCACTGCTCGCGGCCGATCAACCCAGGCGCCACGGTCGGTGCCTGTCCAGCTGCGGATCAGCCCCCCCGACCACTCGGTGTGCAGCACCCGGTCGATCATCTCGAACGCACGCTTGGGGGGCATGCCCAGCGAGTTGCCGTCGAGGTACACCAGATCGGGATCGGCGAACACGAACTCGTCGCGCCAGCGCGCGAGTGGGTCGGCGGCATCGAGATCGGCGGCATGGTCACGCGTCATCATCGGCCCAGTCTGCACCCCTTGCCCCATCCGTGGTTGTGAGTGGTCGCCCAGCGACCACTCACAACCAAAGTTCGGCTGGCGGGGTCAGCGCGGGACTCGGTCGGTGAGAACGCCATTGGCGGCGAGGGCATCGATCTCGTGGTCGCTCAGACCGAGCACTTCGCGCAGCACGGTGCGGTTGTCTTCGCCGCGATAGCGCGGCTCGCCACCGGTGCGCACGTCGCTGCCGGCGAATCGCCATGGCGCGTTGGGAATGCGCACGGTTCCTCCGCCCCGATCGGTGACCGACACGATTGCCTCGCGATCGGCCGCCCAATCGGTATCGGCGATCTCGCGCACCGACCGCAGGGTTCCGACAGCGAGTTGCTGGACCGAGAACGCTTCCTCGATTGCGGTGGGGTCGGCCATGGTTGCGGCCCACTGCTGGATCACTTCGATGAGCGCGTCGTAGTTGGCCATGCGCAGCGAGACACTGGCGAAGCGGGGATCGTCGGCGAGATCGGATCGGCCCATGCCGTCGATGTAGCGATTGAACGTGCCCCGCTCGCACGGATGACCGCTCACAATGGCGGTCTCGCCGTTGGCGGCGCGAAGCACGGGGTAGTCGCCCGGCTGGAAGCTGCGCACCCACTCCGGATCGATCGGGCCATCCCACAGCTGATCGTTGACGTGTTCGTTCACGTACAGCAGGGTTTGCGCCATCGACACCTCGACCCAATCGCCCGTGCCCGTGCGCTCGCGTTGGTAGAGCGCGGCGAGAATGCCACTGGCGATCTCGAGCGAGGTGTACACGTCGGCGTGGCTGTGCGGGTCGTTGGCGTACTCGCCGCCTCGGGCGTCGCCCTGCGCCTTGGTGAGGCCCGCCTCGGCGCCGACGACAGGGGCGTAGGCGCGGCGGTGCACCCACGGCCCGGTCTGGCCGTAGCCGCTGATACTCGCGTAGACGATGCGCGGATTGCGGGCCGCCACGGTCGCGTACGACAGCCCCAGGCGCTCCATCACGCCCGGCCGGAAGTTCTCGATGAGCACGTCGCACTGCTCGGCGAGCCGCAGCAACAGCTCGTCGGCCTCGGGTCGGGTGAGGTCGAGGCTGATGTTGCGCTTGCCGGTGTTCTGCTGGATGAAGTAGCCGGAAAGACCGTTCACGCGCGGGTTGGTGAAACGGGTGGTGTCGCCGTCGGGGGGCTCGACCTTGATCACGTCGGCCCCGAGATCGCAGAGCATGCGGGTGGCGTGCGGGCCGCTGAGCACCCGCGTGAAGTCGAGCACGCGAATGCCCGCGAGCGGCAATGGTCGCGAGGCCTCGGTCATGCGCCGACGGTACTGCAGGCGATAGGTCGCTGACTCTGTTGAGGGACCCAATCGGCGAACGGGTGCACCGTTTGTTCCGCCTGATGGAAGAAACGGTGCATTCGTCGCACACCTCGGCACGGCATAGTGTCGATCGCGATGCACGACGACTCGGCCTTGGTGGAACGACGTATCCGTAAGGAGCTCAATGAACGCGTGATGCCCGCGATGTACTCGG
>JAYTNH010000062.1:0-13216 GCA_043748395.1 Ilumatobacteraceae bacterium
GTCGCAGTTCTCGGTGCGTACCAGCGTGGGGTTGCTGTACGGCTCGTCGACATCGTCGGACCAGTAGGGATACGGGTCGGCGTCGGCGATGGCGTCGAGATGGAACTCGTCGATGGTTGCGTCGTCGTCACGGTTGTTGACGCTCATAGGTTGACCCCCGTTGGGGGCTGAGGGTAGCGCCGAGCGGCTACCGTGCCGCGATGGACCTTGGTATCTCGGGCAAACGTGCGGCCGTCGCTGCAGCATCGAGCGGGCTGGGCTTCGCATCGGCCGCGGCCCTCGCCGCCGAGGGCGTGGCCGTCGCGATCTGTGGTCGCGACCGAGGGCGCATCACTGATGCAGCCGCGCGCGTTGGGAACGGCTGCGTGCCCCTCGTGTGCGACGTGTCCACGGCAGCAGGTGGGCAGGCGTTCATCGCCTCCGCCGCCGAGGCGTTGGGCGGAGTCGACATCGTGGTGGCCAATGCCGGCGGCCCTCCACCCGGCACGTTCGCCAGCACCGACATCGATCTGTATCCCACCGCTCTCGATCTCAACCTGATGAGCGTGGTGGGCATGTGCAAGGCAGCGGTTCCTGCCATGCAGTCGCAGCAGTGGGGCAGGGTGATTGCCATCACCTCGATCTCTGTGCGTCAGCCCATCCCCACGCTGATCTTGTCGAACACGGCTCGCGCCGGTGTCACGGGTTTTCTCAAGACGCTTGCTCGCGAGATTGCGGTCGACGGCGTCACGGTCAACTCGGTGCAGCCGGGTCTGCACAGCACAGGTCGGGTCACTGCGCTCTACGGCGATGTCCCCGATGCCGCGGCACTTGGCGTTCCGGCAGGCGTGCTCGGCGACCCTGGTGACTTCGGCTCGATCGTTGCATTCCTGTGCAGCGCCCAGGCACGCTTTCTCACCGGCGTCCAAGTGCACGTCGACGGCGGCTCATACGGAGGCTTGCAATGATCACTCACACCGTTCTCATCACCTGGAACGACAACTTGCCCGATGGTCAGCTCCGGCTCATCACGCGCGAGCTCGCGGCCCTGCCGGGCTTGGTGCCGAGCCTGCGCAGCTACCGATTCGGCCCCAATGTCGGCCCGGCGGCAACGAACCAGCAGTTCGCTGTGGTCGCCACGTTCGACGATCTGGCCGGCTGGACCGAGTACGACACGCATCCCGAGCACGTGCGAGTGAAGACGGAGCACATGGTGCCCTACATCGAGAGCCGGGCTGTGATTCAGATCGAGAGCTGAACTGCGGGCAGCACGTCGATATCGAATCGATGAAAGCGCGGATCGAACGTGGCAATTGCGGCAACCCTTTCGCGGTGCGCCATCACCAGGGTTGTCGCGAAGTTCGCATCGGCTATGTGCTCAGGCATCGCCCGTGCCGCCGACCGGTGTTGTGCTGCGACGTGCAACGTGCTGACCGGCGCGAACAGGCTGCGACGGAGCTCGGCGGGTATGCCCTCGATGTCGTCGGAGGTTGCCGCGAGCAGGCGCGAGTTGGTCTCGAACTCGTCGACCAACATGAGGTAGGTGCTGATGGCGGCGTCGTGCTGGGGGTGGTCGGGTTCGGACACCGCCGCCAAGAACGTGTGGTGAAGCAGCACTGTGGGTGGGTTGAGCTTCATCGTGTGACACTCAATGCGCTGCGGGCACGGTTGGCCTTCGAGGTGCGTTGGCGTCGCTCGATACGGTTCCACAGCAAGAACGAGCCGCCCACGACAGCCCACCCGATGAGGCCATCGATCACCCAGTGTTCGGCGAGGTACACCAAGGACAACAGCATGAGGACGGGAAAGCACAACACGACGATCTTCAGCCAGCGGGGTTTGATCCACGGTAGGAAGAACGCCGGCACCAACAACGCGAACGATGCATGCAGTGATGGCATGGCAGCCACCGCGTTGCCCCAATCGAGTGCGTCCTGCCAACTCTTGACGAAGCCTTTGAAGCCGAGGTCGTAGAAGCCGCGCCATGTCTGGCGGCGTAACGGAGCGATGGTGCGATACGGGTACTTGCGATCGCCGGCCATCCACGGGGGCACGGTGGGGAGCAGTACGAACATGGTGCACGCCACTGCGAGCAGGGTGGCGAAGCGTTTCATGAATCGTGCCCACTGTCGATGCGAGGTGGCCCACAGCGCGGCCATGGCGATGACCGGGAAGACGAAGTGGGTGTAGTAGGTCGTTGACGCGACCTGGTCGTACCAGCGCACTGATGTACCCCAAAAGTGGTCTTGCAGCACCACATTGGGATCGTTTCCGAAGAACAGGAAGCGGTCGATGTTGCGTACGGCGTCGAGTTGCAGCGGTAGGCCGATCTGGTCGGCGCCGCCGCGGGTCATCTCGTATGCGAACCACATCAGCGTGTACAGCACGACGTCGATCACCAAGATGCCCCACTGCCGAGCCGGCTTGCCGACGAAGGCACACAACAAGAAGATGCCGAGCGCGATGGCAACCGAGATGCGGTCGAGTGGCAGCCCGCGTGAGCGCAGCCACCACAGGTACCCGACCAGGTAGATGCTCATCAACGTGAGACGCACGTAGCGAAGCGCGTCGATGGGCACGATGCTGCCCAGGGTGGTTCGCGATGGTTCGGTCAACGATGGCGACATGTCGTCGGTGATGACGCCGGTGATCGCTGACATGAGGGCACACGCTACCGAGGGTTCATCCCCCGTTCACGTCAGCGCGATGTGTTCAGGCCGAGGCGGTTTCGAGCGCCCGACGCACCAGCACTTTGGCCAGATGCACCCGATACTCGGGGCTGGCGTTGAGGTCGCTCAGCGGCTCGGCTTCGGCCGCTGCCAGCTGTGCGGCATCGGCGACCGAGGCACCCTGGGCCAAGGCGGCACTGACGCTGGTGGCCAAGATGGGCACGGAACCCATGTTGACGAGGGCAACCCCCGACGACCCGTTGCGGCGCCATGCGGCCACGCCCACGATGGCCCAGTCTTGCGCACGTCGATTGAACTTCTGGAAGCTCCAACCGGCGCCTTGCATCTTGGGGACCTTGATCTCGGTGAGCATCTCGTCGGCCGCCATGGTCGTCTCGAGAAAGCCGGTGAAGAAGTCGCCCGACGCGATCTCGCGAGTGCCGTTGGGGCCCTGTACCACATAGGTGGCGCCAAGCGCCAGGGTGGTCGCGGGCAGATCGCTGGCGGGATCGCTGTGGGCGATGGAGCCACCGATGGTGCCGCGGTGGCGCACCTGCGGGTCGCCGACGTGGCTGGCGGCGTACGCGAGCAGCGGCACGTGCTCGGCCAGCACGCTGCTGGTCTCGACGTCCATGTGACGGGTGAGCGCGCCGATGGCGATGTGGTCGCCGGCGTCGCGGATGTACGACAGGTCGGTGATGCGACCGATGTCGATGAGCGCGCTCGGCTGGGCGAGCCGCAGCTTCATGAATGGCAGCAGGCTGTGGCCGCCGGCGAGGAACTTGGCATCGTCACCGTGCTGGCCGATGAGGCTGATCGCTTCGGCGGCCGACCCGGCCCTGACGTAATCGAACTCTGCGGGGATCACTTGGCTGCTCCGTTCATGCCGGCTGCGCACGCAAGCACTGATTGCACGATGTTGTGATAACCGGTACAACGACACAGGTTGCCCTCGAGGCCGATGCGTATTTCTGCTTCGGTGGGGTTGGGGTTCTCGTTGAGCAGGCTCGTGGCCGCCATGACCATGCCCGGCGTGCAGAACCCGCACTGCAGGCCGTGGTTCTCCATGAACGCGGTTTGCATGGGGTGCATGACATCGCCGGTGGCCATGCCTTCGATAGTGGTGATGTCGGCACCGTCGGCCTGCACGGCCAGCACGGTGCAGCTCTTCACTGCTTCGCCATTGAGGTGCAGGCTGCATGCCCCGCACGACGATGTGTCGCAACCGACGTTGGTGCCGGTAAGGCCCAACTGCTCGCGCACGTAGTGCACCAACAGTGTGCGTGGTTCGACGTCGGTTTCGTGAGCCGTACCGTTGACAGTGACGCGGATCTTCACGTGTTCTCCCCTTGGCGTTGCAGAGCCCCTTGGCTGGGTCACATCATGCCCCAAATGGTGCCCGTCGTGCGAACGGTGGGCGCATTGTCAGACGAGCGGCCGGTGGTGGTGCGGCATGCGTCGGGGCAGCGTGATCGCGAACACCACACCGAACACCGTGGCCGACAGCAGACCGATGGCGGCGCCTGGTGGTGCTCCGTCGATGTGGTAGCTCAACAGCAATCCGACAATGCCCTCGCCGATGCCGAGCGCGATGCCGATCAGGGTCATCTGCCGCAGGGTACGCGCGAGCAGACGAGCCGTTGCGGCAGGCGTGACCAGCATGGTGACCGACATGATCGTGCCAACGGCGCGCAGGCTGATGACGACGACGGCGGCGAGTAGCAACACCAGCACGGCCTCGACCAGCTCGACCCGCACGCCTACCTGCTCGGCCTGCACGTGGTCGAACGTTGCCAGCCGCAGTTCGCCGAACAGCACCGCCACGGTGAGCACCGTTGCGCCGCCGATGGCGAGGTTGAGCCAGATGTCTCCCCACGTGACGGTGAGCAGTCGCCCGAACAAGAAGTGGGTGAGTTCGACGCCGGTGGACAGTCGCGAGATCACGACAACGCCAAGCGCGAAGAACGCGGTGCCGAGCACAGCGATCACCGTTTCTTGTCCGAGTCGACGATTCGACGACAACAACAACAGCAGCACGGCCATCACGAGCCCGGCGCCCATCGCGCCGAGCACCACGTTGATGCCTGCCGCGTATGCCAAGCCCACCCCAGCGAGCGTGCCGTGCGACATCGCGTCGCCGAGGTTGGCCATACGCCGCAACACCACCCACGTGCCAACGGTGGGCGCGACGACGCCGATGATGATCGTGGCGATCAGTGCCCGCTGCATGAACTCGGTCTGAAACGGGTCAGTCAGCCACTGCATGATGTCCTGCCGATCCGAACACCTGGTCAAGCACATCGGGTGCCAACGCGTCGGCCGGCGAGCCGTCGGCGCGCACCGAGCCGTTGATCGCCAGGCAGCGTGAGAACCTGCGGCGGGCGAGGGCCAGATCGTGGGTGGCGACGAGCAGGGTGGTGCCATCGGCCACGAGCGAGTCGAACAGGTCGAACAGTTCGGCGGTGGTGGGCTGGTCGACTCCGCTGAGTGCCTCGTCGAGAAGCACCACCGATGCCTGTTGGGCTAGTGCTCTGGCGAGGTAGGCACGCTGTAGTTGGCCGCCCGACAACTCGGTGAGCGTGCGATCTCCCACGTCGTGCAAGTTGACGCGCTCCAACACCTCGGCAGCGACGCGACGATCGATCGATGTGGGGCGGGCGTACCACCGATGAAAGCGGCGCCGTCCGGCCAACACCAACTCGGTCACGGTCATCGGGAAGTTGAGGTCGCTGTCGTTGCGCTGGGGGATGTAGGCGATGTCCATGCGGTCGGTGTGGTCGTGGCAGTGCACGCCGTTCACCTCCACGGTGCCGGTGTGGTTGACGAGGCCGCAGATCGCCTTGAACATGGTGCTCTTGCCGGCTCCGTTGGGGCCGATGACCGCGATCAGTTCGCCGGCCTGGACGTCGAGGCTGATGTCGTGGATGGCGATGCGGTCGCCGTAGCGCACGCCCAGGTTGTCGACCGACAGCACGGGGTGAAGATGCCCATCGCCGTGCCCAGTCATGGGCAGCCGAGTCCGGCGCGCAGCGTCGCGAGGTTGGCGGTCATCGCGCCGATGTACGTCTCGCCGGCGTTCAACTGATCGGTCGACAGCGACTCGAGAGTGTGGAGTGCTGCAGTGGTCGCGCCAATCTCGTCGGCCACTGTGCGCGCGAGGTCGTCGGGCAGGTTCCCCTCGTAGAACACGGTGGTGACACCCGCCGCCTCGGCTGCTTCGACAACTGCCGCGAGTGCCTTCGGCGACGGCTCGTCGAGCGGCGACACACCAGAGATGGACAGCTGGGTGAGCCCGTATGCCGTGGCGAGGTACGCGAACGCCTGGTGCGACGACACCAGGGTGTTCGTCGCGCATCCCGTGAGAGCAGTGCTGAACTGCCCGTCTAGTTCGGCGAGCGTGCGCTCGTATGCAGTTGCATTGGCGTCGAATTGCTGCGCCAGGTCGGGCCTGACTGCGGCCATGGTGGCCGCCGCGGTGGCCGTCATCGCGCGCATGTTGGCGGGGTCGAGCCACGCGTGCGGGTCGTCGGTGATGGTTCGGCTGAGTGAGCTGCGCAGATCGACCCGTGTCACGTCGTCGGGAAGCGAACCGATGGCACGTTCCACGCTGGGCTGAAAGCCGCCCCCCAGGTAGAACACGATGTCGGCGCGCTCGAGCGCGGCCACCTGCTTGGGTGTGGGTTCGTACTCGTGCGCCTCCTGGCCCGCAGGTACCAGCCTGACCAGCTCGACGAGATCGCCACCGACCTGCTGGGCGATCTGCTCGACGATCTGCTCGATCGGGAAGAACGCCGCAGCCACCACGAGTGTGCCGCTCTGGGACTGTGCCGGCGTGGCGGAACCACAGCCGGCCGTCGCAATGACGGCTACCAGGGCCGCGGCGAGCACTGAACGCATGACGGCGAGCGTAGAGCGAAATGAGAGTGATTCCCACTAATGGGAACGTTGGGAATCGAGGCGGCCGGCCGGTGACGCTGTGGCTCTGCCTAGCGTTCCGAAAACCTTCGGGGAACGCGTTGCGTTACGAGTCGAACGTATGCACGGTCGAGCCCGAAGTTGGCGCCCGCCGCCTGAGCAGGTTGTCGTGACTCACACGAGCACGGTTGCCGACTCGAGCAGTTCGATCAGGAAGTGATCGGGCGTCGTGAACAGCGGCGTGCGTTCGCAGTGCGCATCGCGCACGACGGCTGGATCGAGTACGAGCACGAGCGGGTTCTGCGAGTAGCCGAGGTCTGGGCTCAGCGACGGGTCGGTGAGCACCTCGACCGCAGCGACGATGGCCTTGGAGCCCTCGGTGCAGGTGATCTGCTCGACGCTCCGGGCCTGCGCCAGCACGTCTCGGGGGAGCGGTAGGTCGAGCACCGCCGGTGGCAAGCCCCGCAAGCCTGGGTCGAGGCTGCGCGCCTGCTTCACCACCAGCCGGCCGGGTGCTTGGGGCACGCCGGTCGGCCGCGACGGCCACCCGGGAGCCACCGTCTTGAACTCGAAGTCGAGGGTGAGCGTCTCGATCGCGTGGCTTGGCGGCAACGACCGGTTGGTGCGGTCGCGCCATAGTTTGGTCACCGACTCGAGCTGGCCGAACAACTCGAACAAGGCTGCGTCAGTCATCACCGGCGCGTCGTTGGCGAGCGTCGACTCGGCCAGTCGCTCCACGGTTATTACGCCTTCGTCGGTGAGCCGTAGCTCGACCACTTCAGGCAGTTCGCCCTCGATGGGGTCGGGGTTGGTGACGCTCTCGCTGCCGGCCTGCACATTGACGAGGGCCACGGCGATGTCTGGCGAGTTGCTCGGCAACACCGTGAACGTGGCGACGCCGTTGTTGGTCTCGAGGTCGTCGTCGAGCGAAGCGTGCACCAGTACGCCCATCGCCCCACTGCGGTGATCGATGTTCTCCAGTCGGCGTTCCTCGAACGCTTCGAAGCTCCAGTACGAGCTCCACGTCTTCTTGATCGTTCTCTCGATGCTCTTGTTGTGGTCGTTCTCGTCGGGCTGCGCGTCGGGAACCAAGAAGCCGCTGTTCGAGTCGTAGAGGCCGGCTCCGCTGAAACCCTCGATGTCTTCCACCGAGCTGGACGAGCGGAACCGCAGCGCTTGTGTATCGGCGTAGCTGCCGAAGGTCGCGCGCAGCCTGGCCTCGATCTCGGCGAGGGTGACCGGGTTGATCGCAACATCGCGGAAGAAGCCCATGAACCCGCCTGCATCGAGGATGTCTCCAAGTGGAGTGCCGACCGGGTGCTTGATGGCGATCGCCGATGCCAGCGCAGCGTCGGCGGCCTCGGGGTACGACGCGAGGTAACTGTCGCGGCCTTCCAACAGCAAGAACCTGACTCGGGCAGACTGTTGGAAGTCGCGATCAGCGAGCATCGCATCGAGTTCGGAGCTCACCTGGCCGAGATGCTCGAAGTACGGCGCGACCGTGATCGCCAACGGGGTCGGGGGTGTCGTCACGCCCGGGGCAGCGAGCAGCGACAAGAAGCCGGCCGATTTGCCGCCGATGATTGGGCGCCACGAATCGATCTCGGCCTCCGTCGTCACCGTTGCGGCGAGATCGGTGAGGTCGATCACGGTTGCCATCGAGCTCGGATCGACGAACGGAACAGAAATCGGGGCCTTGACATTGAGCCGGTTCCACTCGGCGTACTCGTCTTCGGTGATCAGTGCCACATCGAGCTGGCCATCGGGCGTCGCACGCACGATCGCGTAGGCACGCACACGCGCCGCCTGGCGCAGCGCCGGATCGTCGAACAACCCGGCCTGCGAGGCATTCGGGATGCCGCGATTGCGGGCCAGCAGGTTCACGTGGGCGAGCGGGGTCTGCGGTGACGCCGAGATCAACGCACTCGCAGGGGGCAGCCAATCGGGGACGTGCTCGACGAGCAGAATGTCGGCTGCGGTGGCATCAGTGAGCCGCGAGTTCACGCCGTCGATCAGTCGCAAGCGACCAGCGGCGATGCCTGGGTTGTAGACCGCAACCTGCCCGGCCGGGATCAGTTGGCGATACCGAACGATGCGATCGTGATAGCGGGCTTTGCCCATATCCATCGTCTGCGCCACAGCTTCTTGCGCTGGTGATCGGATCACCCATTCGAGCCCGTTACGGATCTCAGCGGGCAGAGTTGCCCCGACCAAGTCGAAGTAGCGGGCGACTTCGGCGGGGGAGGGAGCGTCGGAGAACTCGAGCTCGATCAACCAGTGGTCGTGGCCGTCAGCGGCATCGGGGAAGTAGACCAGCGAGCCCAGGCCGTAGTTACGTACATCGTGCGGAAACCCGAGGCGGTAGTAGTCGTCTGAGTACAAGCGGCGGCCGAAGGTGCTGCTGTCGATGAACCTCAGGTCGAGTGGGAGATCGGCGGCAGGCATGGCGCTCGCCCAGGCGTAGATCTGCGCGATCGTGGCGAATTGCCGACCGTTGACCGGTTGTGTGTAGAACCCCGGAACGGGCCTGCCGTTCAACAGGCGAAACCAGTACCACTCGTCATGAATCGAGTAGAAGTTGCTGTCCATCCAGCGCACGTCATCGCTGATGGTCATCATCGGGATCGCGAACTTCACCACCGACCCGCCAGTGTCACCTCTCTTGGCCAGAACTTGGAACTCGTCGACGGATGCGATTCGCGACACCGTGTGGTCGTCGAACCCCCCGACGAACTCGTGCGGCACCTCGACCTGAGCAGTGGGTTGGGTCGTCGTCGCGGTCGTGGTGGTGCCGGTGGTGGTTGTTGCGGAGGTAGGCGCCGCCGTGCTTGACGGTGACCGGGAATGGGAACACGCACCTGCAAGCAAGGCAGCCACAACGAAACATCCGGCTCGCCGCGCCCGTCGCCCAGTGTGAGCCATGCACCTCTGACGCTAGTACCGCACGTCCGGTTCCAGGCGTCGTTGCCCCTACGGTGTAACGGTCGGTGTAACGGTCGGTGTAGCAGCGAGGTCGACGATGTAGGCGATGATTGCAGCGATGTCGGCGTCGCTGATGCTGTCTTGGGGCATCTTGCCCCAGCCTGCTACCTGCTTGGCCTTGGGGTCGCGGATCGATTCGTACAGGTAGTTGGCATCGGCGACCACCGCTGAGCCGTCGGCGAGTTGCACGGTGGAGTTGTACAGTCCGATCCACGGCGGCCCGCTTGCACCCTCGCCGTCGCGTCCGTGGCAACCGGTGCAGCTGCGCGTGACTGCCAGCTCTTTACCGAGCTTGCCTCGATCGCTGAGCTTGGGTCCGGAGGTGTCAGACCCGCAGGCGAGACTTGTGAATACGAGCCCCAGGCTGAGCACGAAAGAGACGGACAAGCGACGGCGGTTCAGCGTGTTCCCCAGACAAAGCGGTGTGTGTGGATGCCAAAGTAAGTGAAGCTCTCGACGCTGCGGACGCCTTCGATGGAACGTATCTCGTCGTCGATCACCGCCAGCAGCCGCAACGAGTCCTCACACAACACCTCGACCAGCAAGTCGAACGAACCAGACGTGAACACCACGTAGATCACGCCAGCGATGTCGGCGATGTGGTCGGCGACGCCGCGTACATCGCGCTCGACTCGCACGCCGAGTGCAGCCATCACCGGGTATCCGAGTGCCAGCGGATCGGTGACGCCCACTACCTTTACCACGCCTGCGTCGAGTAGGCGCTGCACTCGAAGTCGGGTGGCAGCGGGCGACAAGTCGACCAGTTCGGCCAGGTCGGCGTAGCTGGCGCGTCCGTCGCGTTGGAGCGCCTCGATCAGCCCTCTGTCGATGGCGTCGAGCGGCGTTGCGGTCATGCGATGCCTGCTGACAGGCCGAAGTCGATCGAGATGTTGGCCCCGGTGATGGCGGCGGCGTGCGGCTGGGCGAGGAACCAGATCAGCTCGGCAACTTCGTCGGTTCGCACGAAACGGGCGGCAGCACCCTGCGGGTAGGCGGCCAGTAACCGACCGAGATACGCCGGCGGATCGCCTGTGCCGAACTGTTCGGCCTGCCCGTGCAGCATCGGCGAGTCGACATCGCCAGGGCACACCGCGTTGACCCTGACGCCCTGCTGTGCGAGTTCGAGCGCCAGCGCCTTGGTGAGCACGCAGACGCCGCCCTTCGACGCGCAGTACACGGCCGCACCGGCGTTGCCCTGCACACCCGCATCGCTCGACAGGTTGATGATGCAGCCGCTGGTGGCACGGAGATGGGGGATAGCTGACACGCTCACAAAGTAGAGGCCCTTGAGGTTCAGATCGATCACCTGGTCCCACTGCTGCTCGGTGGTTGCTGCAGCGGGTCCCTCGGTCCACACGCCCGCAGCGTTGACGACGGCGTCGAGGCGCCCCTTCCACGCGGCACCTTGCTCGACCGCGGCGCGACACGCCTCGACGCTGCGCAGATCGGCTGTCACCTCGAGCACATCTTGAGTGGAGTCGGGCGGCACGGCCACCGAAGCCAGATCGACGCCGACCACTGACCAGCCGCCGACCAGGAACCGGTGCATGGTGGCGGCACCGATGCCACCCGCTGCGCCGGTGATGAACGCGACTTGCTTCATGCCGGTTGCCACGTGCGATCCTCTGGCAGCGAGTTGCCACCGTCGACCACGAGTACCTGGCCTGTGATGTAGCTGGCGGTGGGGTGGGCGAGAAAGCGAACTGCGGCTGCGACTTCGTGATTCGTGCCGCTGCGTCGCATGGGAGTCGCAGCGCCGGCGCGCGATTCGTGCATGGTCTGTGAACCGGTGGCGATCCAGCCCGGGGCGACCGCGTTGACGGTGACGCCGTCTCCGGCAACCTCGAGGGCTGTGGCACGGGTGAGGCCAACCATGCCGGCCTTGGCCGCGTGGTACGCGGCATCGCCAACGAACGCCTGCACCGGCCCTGACGTGCTGGTCACGTTGACGATGCGTCCGTACTGGCGGGCGATCATCGCTGGCAGGCAGGCCCGCGTGACGTTGAAGCAGGTGGTGAGATTCCGTTGTAATGAAAGCTGCCACTCGTGGTCGGAGATGTGTTGCACCCGCGCGTCGAGTGGGGCGTCGTTGACGGTGATCATGCCGGCGTTGTTGACGCAGATGTCGATACGCCCGTGAGCGACCATGGCATGACCGATCAGCGCGGCCGCCGCAGTTGGCTCGGTCAGATCTCCGACAACTGCGCTAGCGGTAGCGCCTCGTTCGAGCAGTTCACCGACGCGCTGGTGGATACGGTCGGTGGTGGAAGTGAGCACAACGGTGGCGCCTTCGAACGCAAATGCGCTGGCGATGGCAAAGCCGATTCCGGTGGGGCTTCCCGCCCCGGTGATGACGGCGACCTGGCCAGCAAAGTTCATGCGAGCAATGCTTGCACAGCGTCGTTGAAGACCCGGCTGTGCCCGGCGACATCGTCGAGCGTGTGGAATGGCGACATGAGCGCCATGTTGTGGAACGGGGTGAGCATGATGCCACGATTGATCGCCCACAGGTGCATGAACGCATCAAGCTGGTGGTCGACCGCGGCCGCGGCCTGGGCCCCGTTACGTGGTGGTGCGCAGAACCAATACTCGGACCGCGCGCCCAGTTGCTGCACGTGCCAAGGCAATCCCCACGTGTCGATGACGCCGCGCACACCGTCGCTCCATGCAGTGGCCAGCGGCACCATGTGCGCGAAGTCGACAGGACGCAGCGACGACGAAAGTGTCGCGCGTACCGCGGCGAGGGCCAGAGCGTTGCCGGTGAGGGTGCCTCCCACCCCGCTGACGTCGACGGCGTGGTCACACAGCACCGGTTCGAGCCGCGCGCCGATCTCGGTGGTCATTCCGTATGCCGCCGCCGGCATACCGCCCCCGATGGTCTTGCCGATCACGAAGAAGTCGGGTTCGAGACGCCACTGAACCGTGGCGCCGCCAGGCCCGACACAAATGGTGTGCGTCTCGTCGATCGCGAGCAGCGTTCCGTACTGCCGGGTGAGTTGTCGGAGCGCGGCGTGGAAGCCGTGGTCGGGCAACACGATGCCGATGTTGGTGAGCGCCGGCTCGGCGAGCACACAGGCGATGTCGCCAACAGCGAGCGCAGCTTCGAGCGCAGCGATGTCGTTGAACGGAACCACCACCGTGGTGAGTGCAGGATCAACCTGTGGGCCAATGGTGCCGGCGCGAGACACACAGTTGCCGGCCGGACCAATTGTTGCCAAGGCCTCGTCGACTGTGCCGTGGTAGCACCAGTCGAACACGAGCACCTTCGGCCGACCAGTGAGGTGGCGAGCAAACCTCAACACGAATCGGTTGGCGTCGGTGGCGGTCATGGCCATTTGCCACAACGGCAGGCCGAATCGACGGGCCAGTTCGCCACCTACCCACGCAGCGTCGGCGGACGGGAGCATGGTGGAGATGCCGCGCAGTGCCTGACGATGCAAGGCGTCGGCCACCTGGGGCAGCGCGTGCCCGGTCATAGCGGCGGTGTCGCCCAGGCAGAAGTCGGTGTAGTGCAGACCGTCGACGTCGGTGAAGTGTGCTGCCTGTGCCTCGTGGAAGAAGAGTGGGAAGGTACCGGGCAGGCGCGACATCCAGGCCATGGGCACCCCACCCACCAGATGCCGGCGGGCTTCGATAGCGAGTTGGGCCGACCGCGGATGGAGCTCGACGAA
>JAYTNH010000063.1:0-2412 GCA_043748395.1 Ilumatobacteraceae bacterium
CTGGCGGCGAATCTCAACCGCTCGTTGAGAACCGGCGCCAACGTCGGGTCTAACCTCGCCGATGGGGGTAAACAGCCATGAGCGATCAACACGACACCATCGACGCACTGCAATGGGAACGTCGCACGTTTCCGCCGAGCGATCAGTTCAAGGCCACCGCATTGGTCACCGACACGTCGTTGTACGACGAGGCGGCCCGCGACTACCAGGGTTTCTGGGCGCGCCAAGCCGCCGAGTTGGTCACCTGGGACACCGAGTGGCACACCATCTGCGACTGGCAGCTCCCGTTCGCGCAGTGGTTCGTCGGCGGTCAGCTCAATGTGAGCTACAACTGTCTCGACCGTCATGTCGTGGCGGGCCTCGGCGATCGTGTGGCGTTCCACTGGGAAGGTGAGAAGGGTGACACCCGCACCGTCACCTACGCCGACCTGCTCCACGAGGTGCAGCAGTTCTCGAACGTGCTCAAGGGCCTCGGTGTGGTCAAGGGCGATCGCATCAACATCTATCTACCGATGATCCCCGAGGCCGCTGTGGCGATGCTTGCATGCGCGCGCATCGGCGCTGCGCACAGTGTGGTGTTCGGTGGGTTCAGCGCGCACAGCCTCGTCGATCGCATCAACGACGCCGAGGCGAAAGTGCTCATCACCGCCGACGGGGGCTACCGCCGCGGTGAGGTGTTCCCGCTCAAACCAAGTGCCGACGAAGCACTCGACCACACCCCCACCATCGAGCACGTGGTGGTGGTGCAGCGCAGCGGCAACGAGGTCACCATGGTCGAAGGGCGCGACCACTGGTATCACGAGCTCATGGCACTCGCCGACCCCGTGTGCCCCGCCGAGCCGATGGACAGCGAACAGTTGCTGTTCTTGTTGTACACCTCGGGTACCACCGGCAAGCCCAAGGGCATCATGCACACCACCGGTGGGTATCTGACCCACGTTGCCTACACGCACAAGTTCGTGTTCGACCTGAAGCCCGAGACCGATGTCTTTTGGTGCACCGCCGATGTCGGCTGGATCACCGGCCACAGCTACATCGTGTACGGCCCGCTCGCCAACGGTGCCACGCAGGTGATGTACGAAGGGGTGCCCAACTACCCCGACAACGACCGCTTCTGGGAGATCATCGAGAAGTACAAGGTCACCATCTTCTACACCGCTCCCACGGCCATCCGCACCTTCATGAAGTGGGGTGCTCAAGAGCCGGCCAAGCACGACCTGTCCAGCTTGCGCCTACTCGGATCGGTGGGCGAGCCGATCAACCCCGAGGCGTGGATGTGGTACCGCGAACACATCGGTGGCGGCACGTGCCCGGTGGTCGACACCTGGTGGCAGACCGAGACCGGCGGCATCATGATCAGCCCGCTGCCCGGCGCCACCACCACCAAGCCGGGTTCGGCCACGTTCCCGCTGCCGGGCATCAGTACCGAGGTCGTCGACGACGACGGTCACGTCGTCACCCATGGCGGCGGGTACCTCACGCTCACGCAGCCCTGGCCAGGCATGCTGCGCGGCATCTGGGGCGATCCCGAACGGTTCATCGACACGTACTGGAGCAGGTACCAGGGCAAGTACTTCGCCGGCGACGGTTGCAAGCTCGACGACGACGGCTATCTGTGGTTGCTCGGCCGGGTCGACGACGTCATGAACGTCAGCGGTCATCGCATCAGCACCACCGAGGTCGAGAGCGCCTTGGTGAGCCACCCGGCCGTAGCAGAAGCAGCCGTGGTTGGCGCGAACGATGCAACCACCGGCCAGGCCATCGTTGCCTACGTCACGTTGCGCACCGGCTCCGACGTGTCCGCGGCCGACCTACGGGCCCACGTAGCCGTCGAGATCGGTGCGATCGCCAAGCCGAAGACCATCTACTTCACCCCCGATCTACCCAAGACCCGCAGTGGCAAGATCATGCGGCGCCTGCTGCGTGACGTGGCCGAGGGCCGCAACCTGGGCGATACCACCACGCTGGCAGACGCAAGCGTGGTCAACGAACTGCAGCGACGGGCCACCGAGGTGCCCGCAGACGACTGAGCGTGGCTCAAGAATGGCGCAAGATCGGCCGATAGTTCATCCGTGGCTGCCAACGATGTGATTCCACCTGTGTTCACCCGGGAGGACTTCCGGCTACGGCTCGACGCGCCTGCGCCTGCCGATGTGGAGACTCCCGCGCCGGCCATCGCAACCCCACCCCTGCTGCGGCCGATCAGTTGGAGCGCGCAGAAGGCGGCGCAGTCGTCCGAGTCGCCGCCCATCGTGGCTGATGTGCCCGAGGTGTTTGACCTGCCCGAGGTGCTTGACGTGCCCGACCGCAACGCCTTGATGCCCGAGCTCCCGACGATTGTCGAGGCCGAGTACCGCAGCGACCTCACCCCGGCGATCGGCCTGCTCGCAAGCCTGTCACCAGCGACTCGGC
>JAYTNH010000064.1:0-6189 GCA_043748395.1 Ilumatobacteraceae bacterium
GATTTTGGCGGCCGGCGCCCCGATGCCGGTACGTGTGTCAAGCAATCGCGCAGGCGTGATTGGGGTGATCGCCAATGGGGCCAGCGGCACGGCGGCTTGGGCGCGAGCATCGGCGCTCGGGCGGGTGGCTACGACCACAGCACCAAGCAGCACACCAACCGAGAGGGTCAACCCTTTGGCAACAGCCCAAGGACGAATCGGTTGCCCCAAACGCAACACCTCTCTCGGACCGCAGTGGGTCAATCCGGCTGCCACGACCCGAGCCAGATCTGGTCACCGTACGCCCATGGTGGCGGCTGCGCCAGCGGATCTTCGCGGTAGGTCTGCTGCGTTACCTGGTCGGCTGCTCCAACTTGGTGGCGACCACCCGCGTGAAGCCGAGTTCGGTCCCCTGATCGGTCGTGAGCATGTCGTGAGTGGTGGCGACCTCGTCGATCCACCAACCCTCGACGTGCGGCGCGATGAAGTCGTTGAACTGGAGCCAGTCGCGCCAACCATCGGCGATCATGTCGGCGTGGTCGACGCTGACCTTGCCGGTCTTGGCCCAGTGTGACCGCCACCACTCGGGTGCGTGCCAGCAGCAGAAGTCCCATTCCCAGAACGGCTTGAGGGTCGGCGGAATCTCCACGCCCAACTCGCGCGTGGTGGCCGGCATGACCACACCGAGCTGATGATCTGGTTTGAGGAAATCGAGCAGGTACCCGAGGTAGAGGTCTGCGGTACCGAAGTACTGATAGGCGTCGAAGCTCACGATCGCGTCGAAATAGCCGGCCTCGAATGGCAAGGTGTGAGCCTCGGCGTGGATAGGGGTCACTGCGTCGATGAGGCCGGCTTCGACGATGCGCTCGTGGTTGTCGGAGGCTGCGATCCACAGGTCGGTGGCCCACACTTGTGCCCCGAACTCGCGTGCGAGGAAGATCGAGCTCATGGCCCGACCGCAGCCGAGGTCGAGCACCTTCATTCCAGGTCGAATGTCCATGATCTCGGTGAGCGACTCGGCCAGCCACAAGGCATTCGGGCCCATCTGATTCGCGATGATCCACTCGGGGTCGTAGCCGTTGGATCGCAGGTAGCGCGGATGGTGAAGCGGGCTGCTACCGGTCACGACGACTCAAACCGCGGTTGGGAACAGACGCAGGAAGTTCTCGGCGTAGAACTTGTCTTTCACTGACGGCTCGGCGTTGGCGAGCACCCTCTCGAAGCGAGCAATGGGGTCGCGCCCGCCTTCGGTGTGCGGGTAGTCGCTCGAGAACAGGTACAGGTCGGGGTTCGACTCGTCGACGAGCCGCGCCACGTCTTCGAACACGAACGGTGTGAACGCCATCTGTTGGGTGAGCTGCTCACTGGGGCGGCGGGTGAAGCCTTGTAGGTTGATATCGACGCGGCCCCACATATCGGTGACCCAGTCGAGTCGACGGAGCAACTCGGGGACCCAGCCGGCACCCAACTCGACCGACGCCCCGCGCAGACCCGGATGACGCTCGAAGACACCGTCCATCAACATGGCGGTGATGAATGTTTCGGGCCCTTGATGCAGGGTGGCCGCATCCTTGCTGCGTACGTTCTCGCCGCCGCCCATCCAGTCTTTCACCGGTGCGCGGCCGGTGTTCGACCACGCTTTGGACAACTGCAGCGGCGAACCGCCGACGTGCAACACGAAGGGCGTGCCCGACTCGGCGAGGCGCGCCCAGAACGCGTCGAGCTCGGCATGACCGGGTGACTTGTCGCCGCATGCCCGATGCGGCACCCACACGGCACCGAAGCCACCTTCGAGCACCGTGTCGAGTTCGGCCATTGCCAGATCGGTGTCGTCGAGGGGGATGATCGCTACGCCCATGAGCCGCTCGTCGTTGGCGCAGAACTCGAACATGTGCCTGTTGTGGGCGCGGGTGGCGCCGTAGCGCAACCGGGGCTCGGTCGAGGCGTTGCCATGGAATGGCAACGCGACGCTGTGCGTCGAGAACACCAACTGACGCGCGAATCCGAGTTGGTCCATCGCCAGCGTGCGGTCGTCGCGGTCGAACGCGCCGAGCGCCTGGATCTCTTTCACCTCGCGGATGAGCGAATCGCCCATGGCGATCATGGCTGCCCGCTGCTCGGGACTGTGCTGGTTGCCGCGCTCGACGATCTCGGCGACCTCCTCGTCGGTCACGAGTGAGGCGATGTAACTCACCGACGGCATCTCGTCGCGGACATCGGGGTCGGCGTACACGCGCAAGAAGTCGGGTAACTCCATGATGTGGCTGTCGGCGTCGTAGAACGTCCTGGTGGTAGGTGCGTACGTCATGTGCCCTCGATCCTTGGTCGTGGCGAATGGTAGTTGTCGGCCAGATCGGTTGTCGTCAACGTCGCTGCAATCGGATTACTGTCTCATCTGTCCGTTGAGGGGGTCGGCATGACCGAGTCGAGCCAACAGTTCAGGGGTACGCACACCGCACCAGCGGCGGGCATACCTACATGGCCGAGTCCAGGCGATAGCGTTCAAGGGCCGCGCCTCGATCCCTTCTTGCCGGTACACGTGTTGAATCGGCTCGACGACTGGTGCCAGGTCGTGTGCGCGAATGGCTGGAGCACGTGGGTCGACGCCAGTGTTCGACCTGTGACCTACGTCACGCACGACTCACAGAGTGGCCACAAGTCGAAGACCCATCCTGAACACGTCGGACCACGCCGATAGATCTCTACGACGTGTGATGGAACGGAGTCGATCATGGTGAATGCGTGGAAGCGCTGGACAGTCGCGGCGGCCACGGCGGTGTGCCTCGTGGCAGGCCCGGAGGTGGCCGGTGCCTCAGGCGACGGCGAAGCTGGCCCGCGTCTCGCGCGGGCCTGTGCGCGTGCCGACAACCTGGCGCTGCGTACCCAAAATCTCGTGCGGATACTCGAGAGTGGGCCCGAGGTGGAGGGCTCGCTCGCATGGCTACGAGCGCAGATCGAGCGAGCGACGGCGGCTGGTCGCCCACAACTCGGCCAAGTCTTGCAGAATCGCTTGGAGGTGCGTTCGGCGAAGCTCGAGCTGCTCACAGTACGCCTCGAACGGCTTGCCAAGATCGATGCGATCTGTGCGGGGCGCGGGCTATGAGCGGCCGTTCCTCGTTCGCCGCAGTGGCCATGCTGGTGTTGGTGCTTGCCGGATGTTCGGTCACCAGTTCATCGCCGGCCACCGAGCCGACGGGTGCGCCGCCATCGAGCCCCACAGAGAGCACAGAGTCGACGACGACAGAACCTACGACGACGACTGCACCCGCGACGACGGTTGTCTTCACCACGGTGCCAAGCACCAGCTCGTCGATTGTGCCGACTACCGTTGGCACCGTTGCACCAGCATCCGGCACGCCCACCATCTCCGATGCGGCGATCCTCGACATCGAGCGCCAGCTCGACGAGATCGACCAGCTGCTCAACGATCTCGACGCGGAGCTGAACTCGGATTGAACCAGTCGGCGCAGCCAGCGGGGGTCTCGATAATGCTCGTCGAGGACGACGATGCAGTACGCACGGCGGTGCGTAGAGCTCTGGGCGTGCACGGACTCGACGTCGTCGAAGCCGAGACGGCCGAACAGGCGTTGGCCGAAGTGGCGCGCAAGCTGCCAGCCATGATGATCGTCGACGTGGGTCTGCCGGGCATGTCTGGCATCGAACTCTGTGCAGGTCTGCGGGCGAGCGGCGTCGATGTTCCCATCCTCATCCTGTCGGCGCGTGACCAGGTCGGCGACCGTGTGGAGGGTCTCAAAGCTGGTGCCGACGACTACCTCGTCAAGCCGTTCGACCTCGACGAGTTGATGGCACGTATCACTGCCCTTCTGCGCAGGGCCAGCCGTGCACCATCTGTCGCCACGTCGACAGTCAGTGTGGGTGGTCTGTGGATCGACCACGATCGGCGTACCGCAAGCGTTGGTGGCCAGCCGCTCGACCTCTCGCGACGCGAGTTCGATCTGCTCGCCACGCTGGCCGTGAACGCGGGCATCGTGATGTCTCGCATTCGGTTGCTCGAACTGGTGTGGGGCTACGACTTCGAGGTCGAGACCAACGTCGTCGACGTCTTCGTGGGTTACCTGCGTCGCAAGCTGGCAGCGGGCGGGGCCGACGACATGATCGCCACCGTTCGCGGTATTGGCTTCACGATGAAGAAGCCGTAGATGCGTCTGGCAACCCGAGTGAGCATGGCTGCAGCCTTGGCCGCAGCGGTGTCGTTGAGCGTGCTCGCCTTCCTGTTCAAGGACCGCGTGTACGAAGTCCTGCGCGAGCGAGTCGATCTGCAATTGATCGAACGAGCCGATACCGCACCAATCCTTGCCGCTGTCGGAGATCGCCTGAGCGTGTCCGAGTTGGGGGCCACCGTCGAGGGCGCGCGAATCCTGTATGACCACGGACCAGACGGTCCGTTCGTGGTGGATGTAGGGTCGCTGCCGGCCACCGATCTGCCGATGGTGGTTGGCCCAGGTTGGCAGACCACGCGAACCGACGGCCAGGACTGGCGTCTGTACACGGTGGAGGTCTTGGACGTACCGCAGATCGGCGATCGAACGTTGGTGCAGCTCGTGGCGCCATTGGGTGATGTCGACCATCTTGCGGCCGCTCAACAGCGCGAGTCGGTGGTGCTAGCGGTTGCAGCAGTTCTGGCCAGTGCCGCAGTCGGTTATGTGCTTGGCGCGCTGGCGACCCGTCCGCTGGGTCGGCTCCGCCGCCATGCCATGACGGTGGGTTCACAACGTGCCGACACCGACGACATGTCATGGCGCATTCCCGAGCGGTACGGCGCCACGGAGGTGAACGATGTGGCCGCCGTTCTGAACGACGGACTCGCCAAGCTGGCCGACGCCAGCCGCCAGCGTGAAGTCACGTTGGAGACTGCCAGGTCGTTCGCCGCTACAGCCGCCCATGAACTGCGCACACCCCTCACCGGGGCGATCACCAATCTCGACCTGGTGGTGCATCCCGATGCGTCACCGAGCGAGCAGGTGGTCGGCATCGCCGACGCGCGGCAACAACTCCGGCGCATATCTGAGACGCTCACAGCGTTGCGCCAGTTGGCCGATGCCGACCTTTCCGACCCGGCCTGGTTTGTGCCCTACGACCTCAGCGACCAGATAGCTGTGATCGTCGAGAGCGAGGCGCGGCGCAACCCCGATGCACGGTTCGAGCTCGAGGCGCCGGCCGATGCATGCAACGTGGTCGCGTGGCCCGACGGCGTGCAGCTTGCGGTGTCGAACCTGGTACGCAACGCCCTGCTTCACGGGCGCCCGACGAACGGGCCCCAATACATTCGACTGACGATCGATTGCGCCGTGGCGTTGGTCTCGATCGTGGTCGACGACAACGGGCCAGGTGTCGAAACTGACGATCGGGAGCGGCTGAAGCAGCGGTTCCAACGTGGTGCCGATAGCAGCGGCTCAGGGCTCGGTCTGGCTCTCGCCAGCCAGCTCGCGCACATTCACGGTGGCGAACTGACCATCGGCGACAGCCCGCTCGGCGGCGCGCGGGTATCGCTTACGATCAGATCACGTTCAGGGCGACCAGCCGTTGGAGCACGATCGGGTTGATCTGTTGGGCGATCATGTTCGTCTGTTCGACGGTGGGCGTGTAGTCGAAGGCTGGATCGAGGTCGTTGTATCCGAACTCACAGCATCCGCCCCACAGGTCGGTGACGAACACCACCCGTCCATGTCGTTCGTACTGCACCACGTCGGTGCTGGTTCCGCCGTACTCCGCTTCCTGATAGTTGGTGTACGAGTAGCTGCTGACCGTCACGCCGAATGCTTCATCAGCACCCGGCACGCCGAGTTCGAGCACTTGCCCAACGTCGGTGAGGAACCACGTCGCATCGTTACCGAACTCGTCGGAGAACCCGTCGTATGCTCCTGGTCCGTCACCCTCGGGCAGTGAGTACTCGTATCCGCCCGAGCACGTCGATGCCTGGTCGCGAGTGAGTGTCATGAACATCTTCGAGGTTTCGGCCGACGTGAATGCATACAGATCGGTAGAGGTCCAACCGAACTCGGGTGTGTCGTAGCCGTTGCCGTGCACCATGGCGACTGCGCCTGCAGCGAGTGCGCGTGCCGCAGCATTGTCACCACCGCAGAACCCCGAACCTGGGCCGGTCACCGGTTCTGGCGCGGTGTTGTAGAAGTCACCCGAGAACTCCCACCCAACAGGTAGTTCGAGCACCGTTGGCAACGCTGCGACCAG
>JAYTNH010000065.1:0-1998 GCA_043748395.1 Ilumatobacteraceae bacterium
CGTCGTTCCGCGAATCTGGCGCCAAGGGATGGTTCCAATGGGCACGATGCGTGAGCGCACTCCGGGCACTTTGGATCTGGTCGTGTCGGCGGGTCTCGACCCGGCGAACCGGCCGCTATCGGTGCGTGATCCGCCCGATCAAGACCACGTCGAAGCGCGAGGCGAAGGCAGCGCTCGCCGAGCTGGAGACAGCGTTGCGGCCGGCAGGGTGTCGTCGGACGACTCGACGCTGGGCCAACTGCTGGAGCGTTGGCTGGAGCACATCACCGGCCTCGGGCGGGCCGACACGACGCTGTACCACTACCGCCAGTACGTCGACCGTGAGATCGATCCTGTCCTCGGCTCGATTCGCCTGTCGAAGCTCACCGCACTCGACATCGACCGCCTCTACACCAAGCTGCGCAAGCGAGGTCTGGCGCCGGCGACGATCCGCCAGATCCACGCGCTCCTGCGCGCCTCGCTGAACCAGGCGGAGCGATGGGGGCTCGTGCAACGCAACGTCGCCAAGCTCGCCTCTGCCCCATCGCAGCCGCAGCGAGAGCAGCACCCACCCACGATCGACGAGGTGCGCTCGTTGATGACCGCCTCCGCCCGGCTGAACCCGATGTTCGGGCTGTACATCCGCGTCATGGTCGCCAGGCCTTCGGCCACATGCGCCGAGCGGGCCTGTCCAGAAGCAGGATGAACAACGCCCGAGCCCTGCTGAGTGGCGCGTTCAAATGGGGGAAGCGTCACGGCAAGGTGACGAGCAACCCCGTCGATGGCTTCGAGTTGCCGACCAGCACACACACGCCACGCCACACGACCGCACCCGAGTTAGATGAGCTGTTGCGCCTGTTGGCAACGGCCGAAGAACACGACGAACTGCTCGCGCCGGTCCTCACACTCGGAGCGACGACCGGTCTCCGCCGAGGCGAGCTCTCGGGTCTACGACGTGACCGGCTGCACCTCGATCGGCACGAACTGATCGTCGACACGGCGATCAACGATGCCGGCGGGATCGTCGTCGAGAAGCAAACGAAGACGAGGAGCAGCCGAGCAGTCAGCCTCGACGAGGCCACCGTCGATCTACTCCGAGAACACCTTGCCGAGATGGATGCTCGCGCAGCGCTCTGTGGTACCACCGTTGCGTCGAATGGCTTCGTGTTCAGCCTCGACCCCACATGCAGCACTCCCCTGCGCCCGGAACTGCTCACCCGACGAATGCGCCAGTTGCGCAAGGAGCACGGCCTCACCGACGGCAGCTTCGACGCCACGATCCTCGCCCTGCGCAAATGGACAACCAGCGAACTGATGGACGCCGGCTTCAATCCCGCCGCTGTGAGCGGCCGCCAAGGTCACACCGTGCAGGTCATGCTCCACCACTACTCCACCCGCCGCCAATCTGCAGACAAGGCCGCCGCCGAGCATCTCGGACAACGAATCCACGGCAACAAGGCCGAGTAACCGCATGTCGAAAGGCAGCCGCACAAGATGTACAACATGCGTCGATATGTTGTACACTTCGAGGTATGAGAACAGTCGTTGGAGTTGCCGAGGCCCGAGCGCAACTGAGTGACATCGTGGCGCAAGCCGCGAATGGACAGGTCACCGTGATCGAGCGCTATGGGCGCCCCACAGCAGCAGTGATCCCGTTCGACGCACTCGAGTCGCTACCCGACTCCGGCGCGCCGACTGATTCGAAGCTATCGGCGCGACACCGCCAGGCACAGCTGCTCGATGCGCTTGCGCGGCTGCAAGAGGCGGTCGAGGCCCAGACGCCACAGGACGCGGACCTCATCTACGAGGCACTGGACGGTGCCTATGAGACGTCGCGCGGACGGCGCCTTGAGCGCTGAACCAGCTCAACTCCGCTACTTCGTCGACACGAACGTTCTCGGCATCATTGCCACAAGGACACCCATTGCGCATCGGCTACCTCGCGCTCATCGCCGCCGAGGAGTTCGATGACCGTACTCCGAGCATCTCCACCATCGTCGTGGACGAAGTCAAGGTAGG
>JAYTNH010000066.1:0-4007 GCA_043748395.1 Ilumatobacteraceae bacterium
GACGTCGAGGGGTTCGACGCCGGCGCCAAGGCCGCGATCATGGCCACCATTGCGTTCGGTAGTCGCGTGGTGGCAGGTGACGTGTATCACGAAGGCATCAGCGGGATCACTGCCCACGACATCAGCATGGCCAAGCGGTTGGGCTACGTCGTGAAGTTGCTGGGCATTGCCGAGGTCGATGCCGACGGCAGAGTGGCCGCACGGGTGCACCCCACCATGGTGCCGGTGAACCACCCGTTGGCCAGCGTTCGCGACAGCTACAACGCTGTGTTCGTCGAGGGCGAGGCAGTTGGCTCGCTCATGTTCTATGGACGCGGTGCAGGTGGCTCGCCCACTGCAAGTGCGGTGCTCGGCGACGTGATCGATGCGGCGTTGAACCTGTCGAAGGGCACGCACGGTTCGCTCGGCTCGTTCGGGAGAGCCCAGATCAGGCCCATCGACGAAACCTCGTCGGAGTACCTGCTCAGCCTCGAGGTTGCCGACAAGCCCGGCGTGCTGCATGCGGTCACCGGTGTGTTCGCGCGCAACGACGTGAGCATTCGTGCCGCCGAACAAGAGGGCAATGGCCCCGATGCGCGGCTGGTGTTCATCACTCACGAAGCTGTCGAGTCGAAGGTGCAGAGCACCATGCGCGAACTGCGCGACCTCGATGTGGTTCGTCAGGTGGGCAGCCTGCTGCGCGTGATCGGCAGCTGAGCAGCGTGCGTTACGTCTCTACCCGGGGGAGCGCGCCCGAGCTCGGCTTCACCGATGCGTTGCTCGCCGGTCTCGCCACCGACGGAGGGTTGTATATGCCCGAGTCGTGGCCGACATTGCCCGCGGCAGCACCAGGGGCCACGTACGCGCAGCGGGCCGCCCAGATCGTGGGCCTGTACGTCGGCGACGAGATCGATTCGGCGACGCTGCACCGACTGTGCGACGAGGCGTACGCCACGTTCCGGCACCCGGCGGTCGCCCCATTGGTGCAACTCGACTCGCACGTGTTCGTGCAGGAGTTGTTCCACGGCCCCACATTGGCGTTCAAGGACATTGCCCTGCAGTTGGTGGGCCGCATGTTTGACCATGTGCTGGGTCAGCGCGCTCAGCACATCACCATCGTGGGCGCCACGAGCGGCGATACCGGCTCGGCGGCCATCGACGCCGTGAAGGGATGCGCCAACGTCGACATCGTCATCTTGTATCCGGCGGGTCGCACCAGCGAGGTGCAACGCCGGCAGATGACTACCGTCGATGCGCCGAACGTGCGCACGGTGGCCATCGACGGCACGTTCGACGATTGTCAAGATCTCGTCAAGGCGATGTTCCACGATGCGTCGTTCCGCGAGCGCATGGGTCTGAGCGCAGTGAACTCCATCAACTGGGCGCGGGTGATGGCCCAAGTCGTCTACTACGTCACCGCCACCGACTCACTGCGAAGCCCAGTGTCGTTCTGCGTGCCAACCGGCAACTTCGGCAACGTGTTGGCAGGTTGGATAGCGCGTCGAATGGGTGCACCCATCGAGCAGTTCGTCGTGGCATCGAACGCCAACGACATCCTCACGCGGTTCATCAATGACAACGACATGAGCACGGCCGCTGTTGTTCCGTCGTTGAGTCCTTCGATGGACATCCAGGTGTCGTCGAATTTCGAGCGACTGCTGTTCGAGATGAACGGCCGCGATGGTGGGCTGACCGCCGAGCAACTGCAACGCTTCCGGTCGACTGGTCGGCTGTTTGTCGAGGACGATCAGCGTGCGGAGTTCCTCGACGATGTGTTCGTTGCCCAACGGCTCGACGACATCGAGACGCTCGATGTGATCGGACGGGTCTACCGCCGCAGCGGCATGTTGCTCGATCCTCACTCGGCAGTCGGAGTTGGCGCAGTGCAGCGCTACCTCGCCACGGGGACGCACGATGGAACGATCGTGACGCTGGCGACAGCTCATCCAGCCAAGTTCCCCGATGCTGTCGAACAGGCCACGGGGGTTCGCCCGACGCTGCCCGAGCACCTGGCCAACCTGTTCGATCTTCCCGAACGAACTGCTTCGCTTCCCAACGACCTCGCCGCCGTGCAGCGGTTCGTCGAACGCCGCGCCTGAGCCCCGTTCCGGGTGGGTTCCGTGACGTTCGCCGTCGCAAGCACCACCCGGAACTGCGATTGGCAGGAATGCCGCCCAGGTCATGGCGTTGTATCGCGATGGGTCACTCGCTACAGTTTGGGTCGTCCGACCCTGTCGGGCCGCCCTCGATGCCTCCGGTCTTCGGACCGACGCTGCGGCAGGGTGAACCTCTCGGCGGTGGGGCCGCCGGGCGTGCACACCACAGTGGTGTCGTACGAACCCGAGCCCCGCGTCACACTCAGAAAGCAGGTGGCCGGTGGCCGCGGAAGCTCTCGAAAAGTCCATGCTCGAATCGAAAGACAAAGAGCAACTCTTCGCAATTGCCCAAGCATTGGGCATCAAGACCCCAGCGCGGGCCGCAAAGGCCACGTTGATCGACAAGATCCTCGAGACAACGGGCACCGGTGCGCCGTCCAACGAGCCAACGGCCCCGCGCGCCGCGTCAGTCAAAGTGGCCGCCGCTTCCGCCTCAAATGCCGATGTCGAGGTGATCTTAGGCCCCGACGGAGAACCGCTTCCCGACTGGGAAGTCGAGCTGATCAAGGCTGCAGGAGACGCAGACGCTGATGCGGCCGATCGCACGGCCCCAGCGCCTGCCCGTCAGGTGCCGCGCCCGCCGCAATCGGCGCGGGCCCAACAGGCACAGCCCCAGACAAGGCAGCCGCAGACCAGGCAGCCGCAGCCCAATCAGCAGCGCGACCAATCCGCCAAGGACGCCAACGACGACCAAGGCGACGACCAAGGCGACGACGACGATACCGACGACGGGCAAGCCGAGCTTGGTGCCGAGTTTGGTGCCGAGTTTGGTGCCGAGTTTGGTGCCGAGTTTGGTGCCGAGTTTGGTGATGGCGAGAGCCGCAACGCCCGACGCCGGCGTCGGCGCCGGAACAAGAATCGCCCTGGCGAAGGCGGGCCCGATACCGATTCGGCCAACGATCGCGATCAGTCTGGCGAACGGGTGAACGAACAGCGCCCCAGCGAGGTTCGCGCCTCCGATTCGGGTGAGCAACACGAGCCCGTGGCCGTCGAGGGCTATCTCGATCTGCGCGACGAGGGCTATGGCTTCTTGCGAGTCGCCGGCTTCCTGCCCAACCGTGACGATGCCTATGTGCCGGTGAAGCTCACCAGGCAGTTCGGCCTTCGCAAAGGCGATCGCATCACTGGCATGTCGCGGCCCGCTGGCCGCAACGAGAAGAACCCGGCATTGCTCGATATCAACACCATCAACGGTGACGATCCCGACAAGGCACGTCTCCGCCCGAAGTTCGAAGACCTGACGGCGCTGTTCCCCGACGAACGCCTGCACCTCGAGAACACGCTCGACCCGGCCGACATGACCGCACGCATCATCGACCTCGTATCGCCCATCGGAAAGGGCCAGCGCGGCATCATCGTGTCACCCCCCAAGGCCGGCAAGACCACCGTGATGAAGGCGATCGCAACCGCGATCGAGAAGAACCATCCTGAGGTCATCCTCATGGTGCTGCTCATCGACGAGCGGCCCGAAGAAGTCACCGACATGCGTCGCACCGTGAAGGGTGAGGTCATCTCGAGCACGTTCGACCGCCCGAGCGACGAGCACGCAATCGTGGCCGAGATGACCCTCGAGCGTGCCAAGCGGCTGGTCGAGCAAGGCAAAGACGTCGTCATCATTCTCGACGGCATCACCCGCCTGAGCCGTGCCTACAACCTGGCTGCACCGCCCAGTGGACGCATTTTGTCGGGTGGCATCGACGCCGGTGCCCTCTACCCGCCCAAGAAGTTCTTCGGGGCGGCTCGCAACGGCGAGGAAGGCGGTTCGCTCACCAACCTCGCCACCGCGTTGGTCGAGACCAACAGCCGCATGGACGAGGCGATCTTCGAGGAGTTCAAGGGCACCGGCAACATGGAGCTTCGGCTCGATCGTCG
>JAYTNH010000067.1:0-3041 GCA_043748395.1 Ilumatobacteraceae bacterium
CCGGGTCACATCGTCGCACCCCCGGGCTGCGTCGGGAGGAGTTGGCGATGCTCGCTGGCGTCTCGGTCACCTGGTACACGTGGCTCGAACAGGGCCGGCCGATCAACGCCTCCACCGACGTGCTCGAAGCACTGGCCCGCACCCTTCGCCTCGACAGCGCCGAGCGCACCCACCTGCTGGCGCTGGCCACCCGGGTTCCCGCAGCGCTCGCCGAGTCGGTCGACGATGCCCCCGATGCCTTGGTACGGCTGATTACGTCGATGGAGCCCGCACCCGCGTATGTGCTGGGCCCCACGTGGAACTTCCTCGCCTGGAATCGGGCGCAATCACACCTCTATCCGATGATCGACAAGTTGGCAGCCGCCGATCGAAACCTGCTGTGGGTGATCTTCGCCGAGCCGAGCGTGCGCGCACTGCTCGCGGACTGGCACGACCAGGCGCACCGCATCCTCGCCGAGTTTCGCGCCGGCACCGCAGCTCGCCGACACGACCTAGCCGTGACCGGGTTGGTAGGGCGCCTCACCGACGCCAGCCCCGAGTTCGCGCAGTGGTGGCCGCAACTCGACGTGGCCCACTTCCAAACCCGACTGCGTCGGTACCACCATCCTCGCGCCGGCGACCTGGTGTTCGAGTACCAGCAGCTCACGCCGAGTGAATGGCCCGGGCTTCGCGTGGTGTGTCAGCTGCCGGTGCCAGGCGACGACAGCGCGCAGCGATTGTCGGCATGGCGCACGATTGCCTGAGTTCTCTCCCGAAAACGAGAACGAGCCGCCGGCTTGCGCCGGCGGCTCGTTCCTCAAGATCTGAAGATCAGAGAACGCGAACGTTCTGGGCCTCTTCGCCCTTGCGACCGGGTGCGACGTCGAATGTCACAACCTGGCCCTCGGAGAGCGACTTGTAGCCCTCACCTTGGATATTGGAGAAGTGGACGAACACATCGTCGCCACCCTCACGTGAGATGAAGCCGAAACCCTTTTCGGCATTGAAGAACTTCACGGTTCCCTGTGTCATTGCGATTTTCTCTATTTCGTTAATTGGCGAAGCTCCCTCTTGGAGCAATGCATCGATAAGCGTAACCCCCTCCAGCACCGAATCGTCCTACAACATGCCCCGATAGCCTCGAACGGCCATGAACGTCACCGACGAGTCCACCCGCCGTCGCACGTTCGCGATCATCAGCCACCCCGACGCCGGCAAGACCACACTCACCGAGAAGTTCTTGCTGTACTCGGGCGCGGTGCAAGAGGCCGGCGCTGTGCATGCCCGCGAAGGCCGTCGTACCTCGCGCAGCGACTGGATGGCGCTCGAGCAACAACGCGGCATCTCGATCAGTTCCACGGTGCTTCAGTTTCCCTACGGCGACCACATGATGAACCTGCTCGACACGCCAGGTCACCGCGATTTCAGCGAAGACACCTACCGCGTGCTCGCTGCCGTTGATGCGGTCGTGATGGTTCTCGATGCCGCCAAGGGCATCGAGGCACAGACGCTCAAGCTCTTTCAGGTGTGTCGCTCGCGGCAGTTACCGGTCATCACCTTCCTCAACAAGTACGACCGCCCCGGCCGCGATCCGCTCGAACTGCTCGACGAGATCGAGGCGCAGATCAACCTGCGGCCCACACCGGTCACCTGGCCTGTGGGGAGCGGCGACGAGTTCCGCGGCGTCATCGATCGCCGCTCGGGTCGATACATCAAGTTCACCCGCACGGCGCGCGGTTCGTCCGAGGCGTTGGAAGAGGAGCTCGATCTCGACACCGCCGCGGCCGAAGGTGGCAGGGTGTGGAAGTCTGCGATCGACGAGTGCGGGCTCCTCGACGCAGTAGGCGCCGATCTCGATACCGAGTCGTTCCTGGCGGGCGCGTCCACACCGCTGTTCGTCGGCTCGGCGCTCACCAACTTCGGCGTTCGCAAGCTGCTCGACGCGGTGGTCGAGCTCGCCCCCCCGCCCTCCCCACGCAACGACATCACCAACGAGCCGCGCTTGCTCGATTCGCCATTCTCGGCATTCGTGTTCAAGGTGCAGGCCAACATGGACCCGTCGCACCGCGATCGCATTGCCTTCGCCCGCATCTGTTCGGGCAAGTTCGAGCGTGGCATGAGCGTGACCAACTCTCGCACCGACCGCGACATGACCACCAAGTACGCAACCACCGCGTTCGGCCCCGACCGAGAGACGGTCGAAGAGGCATTCCCTGGCGACATCGTGGGCCTGGTCAACGCATCAGGCCTGCAGCTCGGCGACACGCTGCACGCCGGCGACCACGTCCAGTTTCCGCCCATCCCCCGCTTCGCGCCCGAGGTGTTCGCTCGCGCTCGACCGCTCGACAACGGTCGCGCCAAGCAGTTCCGCAAGGGCCTCGAACAACTCGACGAGGAGGGTGTGGTTCAGGTGCTGCGCGACCCC
Source organism: Ilumatobacteraceae bacterium (assembly GCA_043748395.1). GTDB lineage: Bacteria > Actinomycetota > Acidimicrobiia > Acidimicrobiales > Ilumatobacteraceae > JAYTNH01. Next base: position 2,405 of record JAYTNH010000067.1, read on the forward strand.
GACGCTGGCGAGACCGAGAACGTGCTGGCCGCAGTTGGCCAGCTGCAATTCGAGGTGTTCGCCTATCGCCTGGGCAGCGAGTTCGGTGCACCCACCGAGATCGTGTCAGCGCCGTATCAGGCGATCCGCCTCACCGACACCAAGTCGGCCGACCGGCTCCGGCAGATCGGTGGCATTCGCATCCTCACCCGCAGCGACGGTGCATTGGTGGCGTTGTTCGAGAACCGCTACCGCCTGGCCAGGTTGATGAGCGATGAACCCGAGCTCACCCTCGAGTCGATCATCGCCGACGCACTGCCGCTCTAGGTCGGACACACCCGCGGCACCCACTCCAGGCTTTGTGGGAGGCCACAAAGGACCCGGAGCGTCTGTGGCCTCCCACAAACGTCAAGATTGCGCACACCGCGTCGGTACGGACGGGCGCAGCCCGACTGCGATCCGTTGTAGGTTGGCGCATTCAACCACCACCGAGGAGTCCTCCATGGCCGACGTGCACGGAACCTGCGACCCGCGCTTTGCCGCAATCCAACAGATCTTCGCCAGCAACATCGACTCCGGCGCCGATGTCGGTGCGTCGGTCGCCGTCACCCTCGACGGCGAGTTGGTGGTCGACTTGTGGGGAGGGTGGGTCGATGAA
>JAYTNH010000068.1:0-8068 GCA_043748395.1 Ilumatobacteraceae bacterium
CGACTCGGCGCAAGAAGTCGCCGACAAGTTCAAGGCCGGTGTACCGGTCATCATGAACCTCGAGGCAGCCGACCGTGAAGCATCACGTCGCCTCATCGACTTCGCGAGCGGGCTGTGCTACGGCCTCAACGGAGCGATGGAGAAGGTCGCCAGCGGGGTGTATCTGCTCAAGCCGCCCGCTCCTCGGCAGTCCGGGTACGACGGCGACGATTTCGGCTGATCCGCGTGGGTGAACCCAGTGGGCTGCTCCGGTGCCTAGTATCGGAGTCATGGATCTGAGTCCCCAATCTGTGCGCAGTACAGCCTTCAAGACCGTCAGGAAGGGCTACGACCCCGCCGACGTCGACGCCTTCAAAGACAACGTCGCCGGCACCATCGAGGCAGCCCAGAATCAAGCGACTGCAATGGAAGCACGCGCTCGTGCCGCCGTGGCCAAGCTTCAGGAGATCTCGCAACAGGCCACCGAGGAGCGCGAAGCCCACGTCGACCCGGCTCCCGCAGTGGTAGCCACTGCTGACGATGCCGAGATCATCAGCCGAACGTTGTTGCTCGCCCAGCGAACTGCCGATACGGCGGTGGCCGAGGCGCGGGCCCAGTCCGATGCGATGGTGAACGATGCACGTACCGAGGCTTCGGCCGTGCTCGACAGCGCCCGAACGATGTCGGCGCGGCTGCTCGACGAGGCGCGTGTCGAGGCTCGTCGCTCGGGCGAGGACGAACGCCAGAAGGCCGATAGCGAAGTGCAGGCCCTGCTCGCACGACGCGACTTCCTGCTGTCCGACGTCGACCATCTCGAGCAGTTCCTCAGCGCCCAGCGTGAGCGTTTACGCGACGCGGCCGTGGCACTGCACGAGCTCGTCGAGCGCGTGCCGGGTGGGCTCGGCGACATCCGTCGGCCGCTGCTCTCGGCCTCCGATCACGCTGCCTCCGATCACGCTGCCTCCGCGCCACACGAGAAGTTTTCCGTGGCCTCCGCAGTGGTACCCGAGGTGGCTGCGGTCGAAGCAGACACCGAAGCAGACACCGAAGCAGACACCAAAGCAGACACCAAAGCAGACACTGACGCCACAGCGCCCGTTCAGCCCCTTGTGCAGCCCTTCGTCGACGTCTTCGCCACGGGTGAATTGCCCATCGTGAACCGCGGCGGCGACGCCGACTTACCACTGCGTCGTGTTCGCGATCTCGGACCCACTGCTGCGGGCGAGCGGCGCGCCACTGTCGAACCGATCGACGACTTGTGGACCACCTCCGAAGAGGTCGTGCGCGGCGACGCGGCGAGCGAGCCGACGCCAATGCATACCGACCGTCCGCTCGATCCGGGTCTTGGGATCACCACCGAAGTACCCGTCACAGCCTCGCCGCCGACGCGCGACACTCTGCGAATCATCGGCGACGAGCCGCAGTAGAGCCGCTACAATCACACCACGGCGACGACGAGGCCATCACCTCCGAGCCTTCGGAAGAACAGCGGCCCTTGGTCGCCCAGTAGAACCGAGCGGGTCCAGCCCGTCATCGCTGGCGTAACGAAGTGGCCGTGGTCTGCGGGCAACGGCAAACAGGGTGGTATCGCGGGCCTTCGGTTCGTCCCTGTGGAATCACCACAGGAGATCACGTGTCATACCCCGATGTTCCAGCCCAACCACGGCTCCCGCAGATCGAGACCGACGTGCTCGCGTTCTGGCGTGACGACCACACGTTCGAGGCGTCCATCGAGCAACGCGCCGAGAGTGACGAATACGTGTTCTACGACGGTCCGCCATTCGCCAACGGGCTCCCGCACTACGGGCACATCCTCACCGGATATGTGAAAGACACCATCCCGCGCTACCGCACTATGCGCGGCGAACGCGTCGAGCGACGCTTCGGCTGGGATTGCCATGGTCTGCCAGCCGAAGTAGTTGCCGAGAAAGAACTCGGCATCAGCGGGCACCCTGCCATCGCCGCCTTCGGTATCGACAAGTTCAACGAGTACTGCCACACCAGCGTGCTTCGTTTCACCGACGATTGGCGTCAGTACGTCACCAGACAGGCGCGCTGGGTCGATTTCGACAACGACTACAAGACCCTCGATCCCGCGTACATGGAGAGCGTCATGTGGGCGTTCAAGACTCTGCACGACAAGGGCCTGGTGTACGAGGGCTTCCGTGTGCTGGCCTATTGCTGGCGCTGCGAGACGCCGCTGAGCAACACCGAGACGCGTATGGACGATGTCTACCGCGACCGACAAGACCCAGCACTGACCGTTCAGTTCACGCTCGAAACCGGTGAGCACATGCTGGCCTGGACCACGACGCCGTGGACCCTGCCAACCAACTTGGCCTTGGCTGTCGGCCCCGATATCGACTACGCCGTCATGCAGCAGGGCGACCAGCGGTACATCTTGGCCGAGGGGCGGCTTGGCGCCTACGAACGCGAACTGGGCGACGCCGTGCAGGTTGCCACGCTCAAGGGCAGCGAGCTTGCTGGTCGCGCGTACACACCGCTGTATCCGTTCTTCGCCGACACGCCCAATGCGTTCCAGGTGCTCACCGCCGACTACGTGAGTACCGAGGATGGCACCGGAGTGGTGCACATGGCTCCTGGTTTCGGCGAGGAGGACCAGATCATCTGCAATGCCGCTGGCATCGCGACGGTGTGTCCGATGGACGAACACGGGCAGTACACCGCCGAGGTTGCACCGTGGGCGGGCATGCACGTGTTCGACGCCAACGCCGAGGTGATCAAAGATCTCAAGCAGCGCGGAGCAGTGGTACGGCACGACTCGTACGTGCACTCGTACCCGCACTGTTGGCGATGCGCCGAGCCGTTGGTGTATCGCGCCATCAGCTCGTGGTTTGTGCAGGTGACCGCGTTCCGCGATCGCATGGTCGAACTGAACCAGCAGATCCACTGGGTTCCAGAGCACGTGAAGGAAGGCCAGTTCGGCAAGTGGATTGCGAATGCTCGCGACTGGAGCATCAGCCGTAACCGCTTCTGGGGCTCACCCATTCCGGTGTGGCGCAGCGATGACCCTGCCTACCCGCGCCTCGATGTGTACGGCAGCATTGCCGAGCTCGAACGCGACTTCGGCGTGACGGTCACCGATCTCCATCGGCCCTACGTCGACAACCTCGTGCGACCCAACCCCGACGATCCAACCGGCCGCTCGATGATGCGACGCGTTCCCGAGGTGCTCGACTGTTGGTTCGAGTCGGGCTCGATGCCATTCGCCCAGGTGCACTACCCGTTCGAGAACACCGACTGGTTCGAGGGTCACTACCCGGGTGATTTCATCGTCGAGTACATGCCCCAGACCCGTGGCTGGTTCTACACGCTGCATGTGTTGGCGACCGCGTTGTTCGATCGTCCCGCGTTCCGCACCTGTGTGAGTCACGGCATCGTGTTGGGTGACGACGGTCAGAAGATGTCGAAGAGCCTCAAGAACTACCCCGACCCGCTGATGGTGTTCGATACCTATGGCAGCGACGCGATGCGCTGGTACCTGCTGGGTTCGGCCATCTTGCGCGGCGGCGACTTCAGCGTCACAGAGGACGGTGTTCGTGACACGGTTCGCCAGGTGATCCTGCCGATCTGGAACACCTGGTACTTCCTCACGCTGTACTCGAATGCAGCAGCCACGCAGGGCACGTTCAGGCTCGACAGCCCCGACGTGCTCGACCGTTACATCCTGGCCAAGACCCACGACCTCGTGCATGACCTCACGAACACCATGGACGAGTACGACCTGTTCGCCGCGTGCGGATCGGTGCGGTCGTTCCTCGATGCGCTCACCAACTGGTACGTGCGACGCAGTCGTGAGCGGTTCTGGGCGGGCGACCAGAACGCCATCGACACCCTGCACACCGTGCTCACATTGCTGTGCCGAGCGCTCGCGCCGTTGTTGCCGCTCACCACCGAGGCGGTGTTCCGCGGCCTCACGGGTGAACGCAGCGTGCACCTCACCGATTGGCCCGATGCCGCCGAGGTGCCGGCCGACCCCGACCTGGTCGAAACGATGGACCTCGTGCGCGACGTCTGCTCGTCCACACTTCGGCTCCGCAAGGATCACCAACGCCGAGTGCGTCAGCCGTTGGCGTCGTTGCAGGTTGCGGTGCATGGCGCCCAGCGGCTTACGCCGTTCGTCGACCTCATCGCCGACGAAGTGAACGTCAAGACCGTCGAACTGAGCGACGACGTCGCTGCGGTCGCGGCGTACGAGTTGCAAGTAGTCCCGGCCGCGCTGGGGCCACGCCTCGGTGGCCAGACGCAGCAGGTGATCAAGGCGGTCAAGACCGGCGATTGGCATCGCGACGGCGACCGGGTGGTGGCAGGCGGGTTCGAACTTCACGAAGGCGAGTACGCACTCAAGCTCACCGTGGCAGGTGGGGGAGCCAGTACAGCGCTGTCGAGCGGCACCGGCCTGGTGGGGCTCGACATCGAACTCACGCCTGAACTCGAGGCGGAAGGCACGGCGCGCGATCTGGTTCGGCTCGTACAGCAAGCACGTCGAGACGCAGGGTTACGCGTGAGCGATCGCATCGAGCTCACCTTGGGTGTACCCGAGTCGATACGGCGGCGACTGGTACCCCACATGGCGCTGGTCACCGATGCGACGCTTGCCACGAGCGTGCGGTGGGAGCCAGGCGAACTCAACTCCCAACTCGATGACGACGAGATCCATGTCGGCGTAGTGGCACAACCGGCATGAACTGCACATGATCGCGGCCGACAGCCGTACGGACGCGAACCGAGTGGCGCTGCAGGGTTGCGGCGCGCGGGTCGCATTGGCGGCGGTCGATGCTCTGGCGGGCCAGATCGGGCCGGCAAAGCGATAGCATCGCCGCTTCATCCGGTCGATGGAGGTACATACGGCATGACTGCTGCGAAGAAGGCTGCGCCTGCCAAGAAGGCTGCCCCGGTCACCAAGACTGCTGCCAAGAAGGCTGCGCCCGTCAAGAAGGCTCCTGCCGTAAAGAAGGCTGCACCCGTCAAGACTGCTGCGCCCACGAAGCAGGCTGCGCCGATCAAGAAGGCTCCTGCGGTCAAGAAGGCTGCACCCGTCAAGAAGGCTTCTGCGGTCAAGACTCAGACTGCTGCACCCGTCAAGAAGGCTCCTGCGGTCAAGACTGCTGCACCCGTCAAGAAGGTCGCTGCTCTTGCGGTCAAGACTGCTGCACCCGTCAAGAAGGTCGCTGCTCCTGCGAAGGCCGCCCCGACACAGGCGCCTGCCAAGAAGGCGACCGTCGAAGCAACTCCGGTAGCGACGCTCCCAGTGCGCAAGCCCCTACCCAAGAAGCCCGTAGCGCCGGTGCTGGTTCGCCCCCCGGTGAAGGGCGTCACGAAAGACGGCGTCGCGTACACCAAGGACTTCGATGCCAAGTTCCTCACGACGCAGAAGGCGCTGCTCATTCAGGAGCGAATCTCGCTCGTCGGCCAAGCTGTGCGCCTTGAAGACGAAGCGAACTCGCTGATCGAAGAGCACGAGATGGGTGACGTGCAGTTCGACGACGAAGGTGGCGAGGGCGACACCATGGTGGTCGAGCGCGAGCGCGACCTGGCCCTGTCGGCGCAGGCTCGCCAGACCGTCGCCGACATCGACGCCGCCCTTCAGAGAATCACCGAAGGCTCGTACGGCTATTCGGTCGAGTCGTTTCGGCTCATCCCGCGCGAGCGACTCGAGGCCATTGCTTGGGCCACCGTCCTCGTCGAGGAGAAGGTCGGGGGGATCGGCCGACGATGATCGACGAGTCGGCGGTGCCGACGCGTCGATTTTCCGCACCACCCCGGGCGACCGTGCTGATCGCGATGATCATCGTGTTGGCCGACCAAATCAGCAAGCATTGGGCGGTGTCGAACCTCAGCGCGGCTCCGGCACGACACGTTGTGTGGACACTGCAGTGGAATCTCACCTACAACCGCGGCATGGCGTTCTCGAGTGGCACCGGCCTCGGTCCCGTCATCGGACTCATCGCCATTGGCATCGTCGTCGTTCTACTTGCTTGCGTCGGCAAGGTTCCCGGTCGACTCCCGCGAGTGGCTGCAGGTTTCGTGGTGGGCGGGGCGCTCGGCAACGTTGTCGATCGGCTCTTTCGTGGTGACGGATGGTTGCGTGGTGCAGTTGTCGACTTCGTCGATTTTCAGTGGTTTCCAATCTTCAACATCGCTGACGTTGCGGTGAACGTGGGTGGGGGGCTGTTCTTGCTGTGGTCGTTCGTCGGTCAACAGCCTTCAGCACGTGTGAGGCCATCGTGATCAGTGAACAGATTCCTCCGGCACTGGCCGGCGAGCGACTCGATCGAATCGTGTCGATCATGACCGGCGCTAGTCGCGCCGACGCATCGGTCCTGGTTATTGCAGGAGGAGCCTCTGTCGACGGTGTCGTCGCGCTCATTGGCAAGACGCGGCTACGAGAGGATCAGCACGTCGAGGTCGACGAGACCCTGCTGCCTTCTGCGCAGCTTCCGCAAGCCGATCCGTCTGTTCCTGTCACGGTTGTGTACATCGACGACGACCTGATCGTGATCGACAAACCGGCCGGTCTGGTGGTGCATCCCGGCGCCGGCAATCCCGATGGCACACTCGTGAACGGACTCTTGGCGCGCTTCCCCGAACTCGCTGGGGTAGGCGAGCCACATCGGCCTGGCATTGTGCATCGACTCGACATCGGTACATCGGGACTGTTGGCCGTGGCTCGCACCGAACCCGCTTATCACGCCTTGGTGCATTCGTTGTCGACGCATGTGGTGAAGCGTGTGTACCGCGCTGTTGTGTGGGGTCACCCCGAGAGCCCGCATGGGGTGATCGATGCGCCGATCGGTCGCGACCATCGCGACCCAATGCGCATGAGCGTGGTGGTCGACGGCAAGCCGGCGCGAACTCACTACGAGGTTCTGGCCACCTACACGGAACCGGCCCACGTGGCCGTGCTCGAGTGTCGCCTCGAGACGGGTCGAACGCATCAGATTCGAGTGCACCTGGCGGCCATCGGGCATCCGGTAGTGGGCGACGGAACGTACGGTGGCCTACGCGAGGCCATTCAGACACCGCGTCCGTTTCTGCATGCCGCCCGACTCGAACTTGCGCATCCGGTTACCGGCGCAGCGTTGGCGTTCTCGTCAACGCTGCCGGCCGACCTGGCAGCCGTTGAGGCGACCTTCGTCTGACACGGTGATGGTGAGGCGAGACTCGTTCACTGGCGTGCAGGAACGATGCGTTCGGGCCACGGTGAGGTGCCCCGAGCGGTGTCGGCGACGCTCTGCAGCGTGAAGCCTTCGAGCAGTCGGCGCATGTCGTCACCGGCCGACTTCCAGATCGCCAGCAGCACGCATTGGCCTTCGTGGTCGCAGGCGCCGTCTTGGTGTGGTTCACCGAAGTCGCCGACGCTGATCGGTCCGTCGACCGCCGAAAGGATCTCGCTGATGCGGATGTCGGCAGGGGATCGGGCGAGCACGTAGCCGCCACCGACGCCGCGCTTCGATCTCACCAATCCGGCACCCTTGAGCGCCAGCAGAATCTGTTCGAGGTATGGCTGCGGAATGGCGGTGCGTTCGGCGATGTCGCGGACCGATGTGGGCCCGACCGCCTCGTCGTGCAGCGACAACGACAGCAGTGCTCTGCACGCATAATCGCCCTTGCTCGACACTCGCATAGAGGCAGCGTACGACGTTGGCGGCAGACTTCGGTGACTCGGGCTGGCGTGACGCGCCCAGAAGGTGGTGGACTGGCACTTCATCGTGAACGACCGGCCCACCCTTCCGAACTACTCCGGCGCGAACGTCCGCGGCCTGGTACCGGCTCTGCTTGCTCCCAGTCGAGCCAGCCTGCCGTCGTGGATGCCTGAGCCGCTGCGCGGTGCGCACCAGGTGGTGGTCCTGGTGATTGATGGTCTGGGCTGGGATCAACTACAGAGTCGCCGTGAGCTCGCGCCGACCATCATGGCCATGCAGGGGCGCTCCATCACCACGGTTGCGCCGTCCACCACCGCAACGGCACTGACGTCCATCACCACCGGACTCACGCCGGGCGAGCACGGGCTCGTGGGCTACCGATTCGACGTCGGCGGTGGCGTGCTCAACGTCTTGCGTTGGTC
>JAYTNH010000069.1:0-1790 GCA_043748395.1 Ilumatobacteraceae bacterium
TCGGCGAGCTTCCCTCTGTGGGCGCCAAGGCCCCATCGTTCACCCTCACCAAGGCCGACCTCAGCGAGGCCACACTCTCCGACTTCGCCGGTCAACGAATCGTGCTCAGCATCTTCCCCAGTGTCGGCACCGGCGTTTGCTCCACGAGCGTTCGCAAGTTCAACGAGTTGGCCGCCGACCTCGACAACACAGTGGTGCTCTGCGTGTCGGCCGATTTGCCGTTCGCCCAGGCAGGTTTCTGTGGTGCAGAAGGCCTCACCGACGTGGTCACGTTGTCGTCGTTCCGAAGCGAGTTCGGCGACTCCTACGGTGTCAGGCTGATCGACGGAAAGTTCGCCGGGCTACTGACACGATCAGTAGTAGTGATCGACGAGCAGGGCATCGTGGTGCACTCGCAACTCGTGCCAGAGATCGCCCAAGAACCCGACTACGACGCCGCCATCGCCTCGCTCACCTAATCCTCAGCCGCCCCAGCGGCCCGGCGGTGGGCGCGAAAACTCCACACCTGCGCAAACCTCGCGCCCACCCAGCCCGGTGGGCGCGAAGACTCCAATCCTGAGGCAAGCTCGCGCCCACCCCAGCCCCTCGGTGGGCGCGAAAACTCCACACCTGCGGCAATCCCGCGCCCACCCGACGGATCAGGTCAGGCGTCGAGGTAGGTGTCGAGGCCCACGGTGAGGCCCGGATGGCCGGCGATTCGCTTACACGCGAGCACCACACCGGGCATGTAGCTGGCCCGGTCGTAACTGTCTTGGCGGATGATGAGCGTCTGGCCCTGTGCGCCGAGGATGACCTCTTGGTGGGCGACCATTCCCCGCATGCGCACTGCGTGCACGCGGATGCCGGCCGGGCCGACACCACCCCGCGTCCCCGGGTACACCTCGTGGGTGGTGGGGTCAGGCGCCCAAACCGGCTTCGCAGCCGCCATGCGGTGAGCCGTGGCTACAGCGGTACCTGACGGTGCATCGACTTTCGCGTCGTGGTGCAGTTCGATGATCTCGGCGGTGTCGAAGAACGGAGCGGCCATCTCGGCGAATCGCATCATCAACACGGCGCTGATCGCAAAGTTGCTGGCGATCAGACAGTTGCTGCCACTGAACGCAGTGCGAAAGCCGGCCAAGTCGTCGTCGTTGAATCCGGTCGTTCCCACCACGGCGTGCATGCCATGCATTGCCAGCCAGGGCAATGTGGTGCGCCCAGCGGAGGCAACCGTGAAATCGACCACGACCTCACAACCTGCATCGGCCAGTGCCCGCAACTCGGCGGCCACTGTGATGCCGCCAACCACCTGATCGACCGCTGCCGGATCAACTGCCGCAACAAGCTCGAGTGCTGAATCGCCGCTCACTGCAGCGCAGATCAGCGCGCCCATGCGGCCGCCCGCACCGACCACGCCGACACGGATCTGGCCAGAAGGCTGCTCGCTCATGGTTCGACGGTAGTAGGCCCGGGCCGCAACCGCAGCAACGACTCAGGCTGACCAGCGGTCAGGTCGACGGGCCGACCTTCACCAACACCGGCGGGCTAGTGAGCACTCGGTCGATGGCCCGACGCACGTCGGCGTGACCGACCGCGGCCCAGCGGGCAACCTGCTCGTTCACCGGACGCACCTCGCGGCTGGTAGCGAGCAGCGCACCGATGCGCGACATGCGCGCACCCGTGTCTTCGAGACCAAGTTCGTAGGCGCCGGTGAGATAGCCCACCGCCACGTCGAGTTCGTCGTCGGTGATGCCATCGGCGGCCAGCTTCGCCAGTTCTCCGAGAATGAGAGACACCACCTCGTCGACGTG
>JAYTNH010000070.1:0-3837 GCA_043748395.1 Ilumatobacteraceae bacterium
GCTCACCCGTCGCCGCTGAGCGCGCGCAACGGCTTCTTCGGCAGTCGACCCTTCAGCCGCACCAACGCCGCGCTCGAAGCCGCTGGTCTCGAACCCATCGACTGGCAACTCCCCGGCTGATCGGCGATTCTTGGTTGTGAGTGGTCGTCCTACGACCACTCACCGCCAAAGTTCGATCAGCCGGCGGGGCTGGGGTACTGCTTGGGTTCCTCGCCGGGTGGCGGGGTGGTGTAAATCGCCACGGCACCGTCGGGATTGAACAGCTTCTCTTCGGTGGGCCAGGCGCCGGGCAGGTAGCGCTTGCCACCATCGACGAACTGGTACATGCCGACACCTTCCCTGCGGATCTCGTCCTTGCCGACAGCGGCAGGGTCCCACCAGAACACGGTGGCATCGTCGATGCCGTGGTGGTCGACACCCGGCCAATAGCCCTTGTCGCCGTACGACAGGTACGGCGCTGTGATGCCAGGCGTTGTTCCCACCGAGGCAAACAGCGCATCGCGCCATGTCTCGGCGGAGAGATCGGGACCAGTGCCCTGCAGCACAGCGAAGAACAGCGCCGCAGACGGCTGATAGACGCCAATGGTGTCGGGGGCAGGCGGCGGCTCGCCGTTGAACCACTCGTAGAGCGAGTAGTAGCCGATCTTCGACGAATCGGTCTTGGCTGCCAGCGACGTGACACCGAACGCGTGCGCCCACTGCGCCTGATCGTAGGTACGTGCGAAGGCGTTCACATCGACGAGTGTCGAAGCCGCCACCACCCACTCGGGGAAGTACTCCTGGGCGGTGGCTTCCTTGGTGAATTCGCGGGGCGCCACCGGATCGCCGCTGAACACGATGGTGGTAACCCCTGCGGCCTTCATCTTGGTGATCACCTGCGAAGCCGTGGCCTGAATGGTGGCCGGGTCGAGGGCGTATGCAACAACCTGGTCGAACGGCGCCCCGGCCGCATCCATCTCGGCCGCATACAGATCGGCGAGCTCTTTGGATGCGCCGCTGCTCTCGAGGTACAGCAGGCCGAACTTGCGGGGCGTGTCCTTGAACGCGTCACCGGCATGCTCGGCGTTCTTACCTACCAGCTGTTTGCCGATGAACTCGACCACATGGCTGCGCTTCTGCGATGCGCTGCCATCGAGCGCCCACATGAACGGATCGCGGTCGACGTAGAACTGGTCGTTCTGGCCGGGCCCGCAGCTGACGCACAAGATCTTGTTGGCCGTGATCTCGTCGGCAAAGGCGCTGGTGAGGGCGGGGCCGCCGAGCACTGCGAACGGCTTGTACTCGGCGGCAATGCGAGCCGCATCGGCGCGGGCCGAAACCTCGTCGGTGGAGAGACCAGTGCCCTCGTAGGTGATGAGGTTGATCTTGCGGCCGTACAGTTCGTAGTGGGTCTCGTAGTACTTCACGATCTGTTTCATCGACTCGAACTGCTGCTGGTTGGTGTCCTTCACAGCAATGGCATCGGTGACATAGGCGATGATCGGGTCACCTTCGAGGCCCTCGTAGTAGACGACGGTGATCTCGTCGGCCGTCACGCCCTGCGGTGCCGTGGCACCACCGTTGTCGCCGGTGAACGGCGCGTAGCACTCGGGCGCGAAGTAATCGGGCACGGCGATGCGACCGGTTTCGGTGTCGCACCGATCGCCCCACTCGACCTGGTCGGCGACACCGAGCTCGGTTGCTTGCGAGAAGCTGAGCGGGTACTCGATCGCCGCGGCCGGCGTGGTGTCGCTGGTGGGCGGCTGGCTGACGTCGGTGGAAGCAGCCACGGTGGTGGTGGCAGCAGCAGACGACGGCGTGGTGGTGGTCGTCTTGTCGTCGTCGCCACCACTGGTGATGAGCAACACGCCCCCACCGATTGCCACGACTGCGGCGACGCCGACGATGGGGCCCCACCGCTTCATCTGTCGGCTTCCGCCACCGCCTGTACCGGCCGTGCTTGCTGGCTGCATGTTTACCCCCTGTTACCAGAGCGCTCTCGCGCGACTTGGCTGTTCCCCAGATAGCTCTCTATCACGTCTGGATGGTTCAAAACGTCAGCTGGTGGTCCGGCGGCGATCACGGTGCCCTGTTCGAGCGCCACCAGACGATCGGAAATGCTCGAGATGAGCGGGATGTCGTGCTCGATCACCAACAGACTCGCCCCCATCTCGTCGCGCAGGCGCAGCAACACCGGCGCCAATGCCTCGACCTCGCGCTGGGCAATGCCGCTGGACGGTTCGTCGAGCAACACGACCGTGGGGCGATGCGCAGCGAGGCATGCGAGGTCAACAACACGGCGCGTGCCGGTGGATAGTTCGCGCACGAACGCATTGCGATAGTGGCCGAGGTTCATCAGGTCGATGAGCTCGTCAACACGCAGCGCCGTTCGTGCCTCGTCGTCGAACACGGCCGGCAGGTACAGCGCAGCCGCCACCGCGCTGCGGTTGCGCACCCACCGTTCGAGCGACACGGCCAACGTCTCGGTCACGGTCATCTCGGGGAACAGACGCGCGTCTTGGAAGCTGCGCCCGAGACCGCTGGCAGCCCGTTGACTAGCCGACATGGTGGTGATGTCGTTGCCGTTGAGCAACACCCGACCCTGATCGACCGACACAAAGCCACTGATCAGATCGAACAGGGTGGTCTTGCCGGCGCCATTCGGCCCGATCATGCCCACGATCTCGTGTTCACGAACGTGGAACGTTGCATCGCTCACGGCGCGGATGCCGCCGAACGCGCGAACTGCTCCCACTACGTCGAGTACTCGCACTGCGTCGGCTGCGGGAGCGGCCGCAAGGCTTTCGATCGACGAGTCGCCTTGCGCTGCACCAGCCAGGAACACCGAGCGCAACAGGTCGGTGCGGCCGAGCAGTTCGTCGGTCGGCCCGCTGAACCGGATTTCGCCGCGCTCCATGAAGTACGCCCGCTCGGCCACCGTGAGCGCCACGTTGACGCTCTGCTCGACCAGGATGACCGCCACACCGTCGTCGGCGATGCGACGCACCAAGGGCAGCAGTTGTCCGACCACCACTGGCGCGAGGCCGAGCGACAACTCGTCGATCAGGAGCACCCGCGGCTTGGCCACGAACGCCATGCCGAGCGCCAACATCTGCTGCTGACCACCACTGAGGTCGGCCGCTGGGCGATGCAACCGATCGCGGAGCACCGGGAACAGATCGAGCACCTCGTTGACGGCTGTCTGGGTGCCGGCAGGGTCGCCGCGGCGCGTCCAGCCGGCAAGCTGCAGGTTCTCGGCAACCGTGAGCGAGCCGAAAACGCCCTGCCCGCCGGGCATCTGGCTGATGCCCATCATCGCTATCTCGTTGGGTGGCGCGTGGGTGATGTCGCGTCCGTCGAGGATGACGGCACCCTTGTCGGCCTCGACCACACCACTGATCGACTTGAGCAACGTGCTCTTGCCAGCGCCGTTGGTGCCCAAGAGCGCGACGATCTCGCCCTCTTTCACATCGAGGTCGATGCCGAACAGCACCTGGCGGCCGCCGTAGCCCGCGTCGAGTCGACGAATGAGCAGCAGATCGGCCTGACCCTGACGTCGTTGATACAGCGCCTCGCTGCGGGCTGCTGACGCACCCCACACTTGGGCGATGTCGGCGTTGATCACCTTGCTGGCGCTACCCAAGATGAACGAGCCGATGACGAACAACGGCATGAGCAGCATCATCCCCCACCTGATGCCGACGTGCGACGAGATCCACCCGATGACGGGCAGAATGAACAGGCCGGGGATCACCCACAACGATGCGACCGAGAAACCGGTGGCACGGGCCCGCGCGGGAATGGCGAGCGACAGAGCCACCAAGATGCCCGGCCCCAACACGGCCAATGCCGCCGACA
>JAYTNH010000071.1:0-3394 GCA_043748395.1 Ilumatobacteraceae bacterium
GGTGTGTCCTGTCTGGAATCGGTCTGAAAAAGCAAGAACCCCCGGCCGTTCGGCAGGGGGTTGTGGGCGAGCGCGGCTGACCGCTCGCCCTAGAGAAGAAGCAGGAGGCTGTGGCAACGACTCATCAACCGCCAGTCTGCCGACTCGCAGCGCCTTTGTCAACGCAGGGTTTACTTCGGCGACGGGCTACCGTCGGCCATTGATGGGTTGGCGACCGTTGACACCGCGCGGCGAACTGGGTGACGCGGGGCCACATCTCGATCCTCCGCGGGGCGAACCACTGCGTCAGGTGTTGTTCGTCGCGTCGAGTCCCCGTACGGGCAGCAACATGCTCGGCTTCGGACTCGCCGCCACGGGGCTCGTGGGGCTACCGGCCGAGTTCCTCAACTTCGACACGAGCTTTCTGGGCTGGCGCCGCAGGTTGAACCAGCCCACCCCTACGAGTCGTGGGGCAGTCGGCATGTTCAAGCGGCGTGTTTTGGGTGATCCGGAGTGGTGGCGTTGCTACCACTGGAGCCCGGAGTCGATGCTGGCGTACCTCGACGCCGTCGTGACGGTTCGCACGGCTCCGAGCGGCGTGTTCGCGCTCAAGGCGCACGCCTACCAGTTCGATGCGTGGCGCCAGAAGCACGGATTCGATCCCGAACGGTGGGGCGTGCCGGTGCGTTGGGTTCACCTGCGCCGTGTCGATGTCGTAGCTCAAGCCGTGTCATATGTGATCGCTATCGACTCGAAGCGGTGGAGCAAGGTTCCGTTCTCCATCGAGCCTCGAGTGGGTCAGCCCACCATTCACAACTCGGTCGCCCCGCAGTACAGCGCCCACCGCATCGCCGCTGCGGTAAGGCAGATGACCAGCGAACGTGAGCTGTGGGCCACCTACTTCCGCGAGCGGGGCATCGAACCGGTGACGTTCACCTACGAGCACTTGGTCGACAACTACGAAGGTGCTGTGCGGGCCACAATCGAACTACTCGGGATGCAGGTCGATGAGGTTCTTGGCCCGCGGACCGAGCGTCAGGCGGCGTCGATCAACCGTGACTGGATCGATCGATTCGTGGTCGACCGCCCCGATCTGGCCGCATCGGCCCGCAGCGACGCCTGAGAAGTCGCCCGAGAAGTCGCCCGAGAACACTGTTGCTTGTAACGTGGGAAAAGTGAAGTCGAGCAACCCGGTCGGCCGCCTCATGCGTGGCCGCCGATGGTCGACCGCCTCGCTCGCTGGTGTTTCGTTCGTCGGTGGCTTGCTCGAGGCAGGCTTTCTCATCATCATCACCCGAGCCGCGTTCGCGGTCACCGAAGGCGTCCACGATGTCGAGATCGTCGACGGGCACCCGTTGGGCATAGGCGTCACGGTCGCACTGTCGCTCGTGCTCGTGGTGGTGCGCATCGGGGTGAGCCTGCTCTCGAACCTCCAGTCCGCCCGCATCGTGTCGACCGTGTCGGCCGACGTTCGAACCGAGCTCGCTGACGCATTCTTCGACGCGTCATGGGGAGTGCAGCAGAATGACGAGTCAGGTCGACTGCAAGAAGTGCTCACCAACTTCGCCGACCGAGCCGGCTCGGTGGTGTCGGCGATCACCGTCGTCATCGCCTCGGTGTTCAGCCTGCTGGCCATCTTGGGCCTCGCCGTGGCGGTCAACCCAGCTGCTTCGGTGATCGTGTTGGGTGCCGTGGTGGGTCTGGGGGCGCTGCTCTGGCCCATCCGTCGAGTCATCGAGCGGTTCAGCAAACGCACCGTCGCAGCGCGCATCGCGCTGGCGTCATCGCTCAACGAGATCTCGCAAGTTGGCATGGAGGTGCATGTGTTCAACGTGCAACCCATGGCCAAAGCCCAAGTCGGTCACCTGATCGCCGACAACCGCAACAGCCAAGCGCGATTGGCGTTCATCCAGGGCATCGTGCCCACCCTGTACTCCGGTCTCGCGTACATCGTGCTGGCCGGCGCGGTAGCCGTCGTCGCAGCATCCGATTCGTCCAATCTCACCTCGCTCGGCGCGTCGATGCTGCTCATGCTCCGGTCGCTGTTCTACGGGCAGCTCACTCAGACCAACATCGCGTCCATCTCATCGTCGCAGCCGTTCATCCACCGTTTGTTCACGCAGATCGAGATCTACCGCGATGGCCATGTCGCCGACCATGGTGAGCCCATCGAGTCGGTGGCGACACTCAGACTCGAGCACGTCGGCTTCGAGTACGAGCTCGGCAAGCCGGTGCTGTTCGACATCGACCTCACCATCGACTCGCGGCAGATGGTGGGCATCATCGGGCCATCCGGTGGCGGTAAGTCCACGATGGTGCAGTTGATGCTCGGTCTTCGCCAGCCCACCTCGGGTCGGGTGCTGGCCGACGGGCGCGATGTCAGTCGGATCGCCCGCGACCAATGGGCACGACGCGTCACGTTCGTTCCGCAGACACCGCACCTCATTTCGGGCACTGTCGCCGACAACATCCGGTTCTTCCGGCCAGACGTTTCTGCGGCCGACATCGAACGTGCCGCGCGCCTTGCCCATCTACACGACGACGTACTGGGGTGGTCTGGCGGTTACGAGCATCAGGTAGGTCCACGGGGCAGTGGGCTCAGCGGTGGTCAGCAGCAGAGAATCTGCATCGCTCGCGCCCTGGTCGAGGCGCCCGATGTGATCGTGCTGGACGAGCCCACCAGCGCGCTCGACGGCATCTCGGAGTCGCTCATTCGCGACACGCTCGGGCAACTGCGGTCGACGATGACCGTCATCGTCATCGCCCACCGACTGTCGACGTTGTCGCTCTGCGATCGGCTGATCATTCTCGAAGATGGCCGGGTGAAGGACTTCGACACGCCTGCCAACCTCGAAATGGCGAGCGAGTTCTATCGCAGTGTGCTCACGCTGTCGGGCCCTCGCCCGATGTGATCACCGACCTCGACGGCCTGGGCCGACGACGTCGTACACCGACATCACCGCTGCAGCAGTGCGATCGAGGGTGAAGTCGCGTGCACGACGTTGCGCTGCGCGTCCGAGTCGATCACGCAGGTGAGCATCGGCTGCCAACCGTTGCAGCAGCGCAGCCAGTTCGCCCACGTTGCCGGGCGCGACGAGCAGGCCGTCGATCTCGTCGGTGATGACCTCAGTCGGTCCGCCGGCGTTCGTGGCGATCACGGGCAGGCCGGCCGCCATGCCCTCGACCACCACCTGTCCGAACGGCTCGGGCAAAGTGGACGCGTGCACCAGTACATCCATGCGCGAGTACCACGGTGTGGGGTCGGGCACGTGTCCGGTGAACTGCACTCGGTCGCCAACGCCGAGCTGCGTGGCCTGTCGGCGTAAGCCGTCGGCGTACTCGGTCTCGCCGAACAGGGCGTCGCCAATGACAAGTGCTGTTGCGTTGCCATCGGGAAAGGCGGCAGCGAACGCGT
>JAYTNH010000072.1:0-2513 GCA_043748395.1 Ilumatobacteraceae bacterium
GCCCGCTGCACCGTCCACTACCAGGGTCGGCTCACCGCCACGATGGCCGAGGCCACCCGACTGATCATGGTGAAGGCCGACGGATGCGTGGCCATCCATGCCGACGGTGGCGCCTACAAGCCGCTCAACTGGATGAACGCCCCCAATGTGCTGGCCGATCGGGGCGATCACTGGACAGTCACCAACCCGAAGGGAGAGGTGCTCACCATCACCCTGCTCGAGGTGATGTCCGACAGCGATCACCCGTTGGGCGACGACCCCGGGCTCCAAAAGGACGGAGTCGAGGCGCATTTGCAGGAACTTCTGGCCGCATCGCCACATGCCATCGAGGTCGGGCTCACCCTCGTGCGTCGCGAGTACCCCACGGCCATCGGCCCCATCGATCTCGTGTGCCGCGACGCCGCTGGCGCGGTGGTGGCCATCGAGGTGAAACGACGCGGCGACATCGACGGCGTCGAGCAGCTCGGTCGCTACATCGAACGACTGCACCTCGACTCCTCGCTGGGCGACGTACGCGGCGTTTTCGTCGCGCAGGTGGTGAAGCCGCAGGCCAGGGTGCTCGCCGAGGCCCGCGGATACCGGGTGGTCGAGGTGAACTACGACGAGCTCCGCGGCATGAAGCCCGACGACCTCCGACTGTTCTGAGCAGCGGCACAGTACAGTTCGCCACGATGCGTCGGATCAGCGGTGCCGTTCAGCACTACGCCTGGGGCGACCGCGAGGCGCTACCTGCCATCCTCGGCCAAGCGCCCGACGGTCGCCCATGGGCCGAGCTGTGGCTGGGCACGCACCCCGCAGCGCCATCGAACATCTTGGGGGGCGGCCCTCTCGCGGCTGTCGCTGGTGAGCTGCCGTATCTGCTGAAGGTGCTTGCCGCGGCCGAACCGCTGTCGCTGCAGACGCATCCGACTGCCGAACAGGCCCGCCGGGGTTACGACCGCGAGCAGCAGGCAGGCATTCCCCGCGACTCACCCGTACGCATCTACCGCGACCAGTCGGCCAAGCCCGAATTGCTCTGTGCGCTCACCAACTTCGACGTGCTGTGCGGGTTCCGTCCACCGGGCGACACCGAGGCGCTGCTCCACGCAATCGGTGCCACCGATCTGGCCGCCGAGCTGCGCCAACGCGGCCTCGACACGCTGGTGCACGATCTGTACCGGGGCGTCATCTCGCTCACCACCACAGTGCGTGCATGCGCGGCGAGCCGCCGACGCGAGGCCGAGTTGACGACCGAGCTGTGGCGTCGGTATCCACACGATCCCAGCGTGGTGGTCACCCTGCTCCTGAACAGGTTCACTCTCGAGCCTGGCGACGCAGTGCACCTTGGTCCGGGCAACCTGCACGCCTACGTGCGCGGGGTGGGCGTCGAGATCATGGGAGCCAGCGACAACGTGGTGCGGGGCGGACTCACCTCCAAGCACATCGACGTCGACGAACTGCTCACGATCATGCAGGTGGTTCCTCTGGCTCGGCCTGTTGTGCGGCCCTTCGAGGTTGCACCTGGTCGCTGGGAGTACACCACCCCCGGCGCGCCATTCTCGCTCCTGCGTCTCGACGTGCAATCGAGCATGCCGTACACGTCGCAGGGTCGCGAACTGGTGCTGTGCACGCAGGGCGATTCGGGCGAACTGCATCACGGTGAATGCGGATATCTGGCGCCCGACGAGACGCTGCTGCTGAGCGGACCGTCTACCGTGTTCGTAGCAGGCGAGGCGTAGACCCCGGTCATCGGCCGCCGTCAGCCGCCATCAGCCGGCGCCCGCCGTTGCGTTTGGTAACTTTTCCACACTGGCTGTGGGTTTGTCGGCAAACGCAGGTTGGGGACCGGGCGCGAGGACCAGTCGGCACAGCTAGCCAGCCAGGCGAACGACAGCGTCGAGCGCTAGGTCGAGCAAGCGGTCGCGGGCGCCGGACTGCTTCTGCCAATCACGATGGTCCCACTCGGCGGCGCTCACATCGTCGCCCGCATACAGCAGTTGGCCGTAGACGACACCTCGGAAGCTCGCCGCGGCGAACATTGCCGATGCCTCCATCTCGACGGTGATGCACCCCTGATCGCGCCGGCGGGCCACCTTGGCGGCGGTCTCACGGAAGATGGCATCGGTGGTCCAGGTGAGGCCACGATCGTGAGGGACGCCTGCTTCGGTCAACACGGCATCGATAGCCGCGACTGCTCGTGGGTGCGGCGCTACGGCCTGGTCGTGCGGCGCATAGTGGTAACTGGTGCCCTCGTCGCGCACGGCTCCGGTAGGCACGATCACATGGCCGACGTCGAAGCCTGCACGCACGATGCCTGCGCCTCCGCAGCCGATGATGTTGGTGGCGCCCAGCGCAATGACGATCTCGAGCGACGACACCGCCGCCGGAGCGCCAACCCCCGGGCTCATCAACGCTATGTCGTGACCCTTGTGCGAAACGATGCACACCGGATGGTCACCGTGTTCGAATGGCACGTTGTGCACCGGCTCGATGCCCACCGTGCGGTCGCGCACCACATTGCCGAACCAGCACAA
>JAYTNH010000073.1:0-3195 GCA_043748395.1 Ilumatobacteraceae bacterium
CTCCGCTGCTCAGCGGGCCGGCGTTGCCATTGGCGACGTTGTGCTCACCATCAATGGCACCGTACCTCGCGACATCATCGAATGGCGCTTTGCAGCCGACGATGCCGAGCTCGAGCTCGATATTCGTCGTGGCTCGCTCGATCTGTCGGTCGAGATCGCCAAGCGCGCCGGCGAGCCGTTGGGCGCCGAGGTGTCGAGCGCGGTGTTCGACCGGGTGCGCACGTGCGACAACCACTGCGAGTTCTGCTTCATCTACCAGTTACCGCCGGGTTTGCGGCGCAGCCTGTACCTGAAAGACGACGACTACCGACTGAGCTTCCTCTACGGCAACTTCACCACACTCACACGTTTCACCGAAGCCGACCTCGAGCGCATCGTCACCGAGCGCCTGTCGCCGATCAACGTGAGCATCCACGCCACCGATCCTGAAGTGCGCTCACGAATGCTCAAGAATCCGCGTGGCGGTATCAGCCTGCGGTGGTTGCGAGCGCTGCTCGACCACGGCATCGCCGTGCGCGGTCAAGTTGTGTTGTGTCCGGGTGTGAACGACGGCCAGATATTCGATCGCACCATGGCCGGCGTGCTCGATCAGTATCCCGAGCTCGAATCGGTTGCTGTGGTGCCGCTGGGTCTCAGCCGCTACAACGTCGAGCCCGCGATGCGTTTGCATACCACAGCCGAGGCCGTGGCGATGATCGAGGCGATCGAAGACTGGCAAGACATCTTCGTGCGAGTTCTGGGTCGTCGCATGGTGTTCGCTGCCGACGAGTACTACCTCATGGCGGGCCGCCCGTTTCCTGCTTCAGATGCCTACGAGGGTTTCCACATGCACGAGGACGGAATCGGCATGGCGCGCACGTTCGAACTCGAGTTCAACGGACTGCTCGATGCCCCCACAGGTCCACAGAGCGGCTTTTTCGCATGGGTCGATGGTGCTCCGGCAGCCGGCTATCGCGCGCCGCGCAACCCTGCGGGCGACACCGGCTTGCGCGGCTGCAACTCCGACTCCACCGAGACGATCGGCCTGCGCTTGTCTGCCCGCCGCAATGCACCCATCGGCATCCTGACGGGGGAATTCGGCGCTCAGGTGATCACCCCTTTGGTGCAGTCACTCCACCGCCACGACGTACGCGTTGTGCCAGTCGCCAACGAGTTCTTCGGTGGCAACACGTCGGTCACCGGCCTCATGGTTGGTGCCGACCTCACCCGTGTACTCAACGATGAGCCACACGGCCATCGCTACCTCTTGCCCGACGTGTGTCTTTCCGAGGGTCGCTTTCTCGACGGCACCAGCGTCGCCGACCTACCGCGTGCGGTCGAGGTCGTCGCCACCGACGGCATCGCCTTGCGCCGAGCACTGGAGCCCCAGTCGTGAGCCTGCCCACCGTCGTAGTTGTCGGCCGCCCCAATGTCGGCAAGAGCACATTGTTCAACCGCATCGTCGGTCACCAAGTGGCGATCGTCGAGAACCAGCCAGGGGTCACCCGCGATCGCAACGAGATGGAAGCCGAGTGGCTCGGTCAGAAGTTCATGCTCGTCGATACCGGTGGCTGGCTTCCCAGCGGCTCCGACCTCGACGAGAAGGTGAGCCGTCAGGTCGAAGCGGCGGTCAAGAACGCCGACGTTGTGCTGTTCGTGGTCGACGCCTCGGTGGGGCTCACCGGCGACGACGAGTCGGTGGCCACATGGTTGCGTCGGGTCAAGTCGAAGGTGCTGCTCGTGGCGAACAAGGCCGACAACGAGCGCCGCGACAACGACCGGTGGGAGTTCCTTGCGCTCGGACTCGGCGACCCGCATGCCGTCAGCGCCCTGCACGGTCGGCGCGCCGGCGACCTGCTCGACGAAGTGACGGCACGGTTCCCCGAGATTCCGGTCGCCGACCAGCCCGAGATCCCGCTCGACGAAGCGGGCGAGCAACTCTGGAACGTCGGCGACACTCCGCCACCGCGCGTGGCCATCGTGGGTCGTCCCAACGTGGGCAAGAGCACCCTGTTCAACCGATTGGTGGGCGAGGATCGCTCGATCGTGCACGACATGGCCGGCACCACGCGCGACGCCATCGACACCTTGGTCGAGACGCCTGATGGTCCCATCGTGTACGTCGACACAGCCGGTATGCGGCGGCGGAGCCGCATCGACGACTCAGCCGAGTACTACTCGATGGTGCGGGCCCTACGCGCGATCGATGGTGCCGACATCGCGTTGCTCGTGATCGACGCCACCGAGGGCGTCACCAGTCAGGACCAACGCCTGGCCGAGCGGGTCGACGCCTCGGGTTGTCCGATCTTGGTCATGCTCAACAAATGGGAGCTCATTGTCGATCCTGAGCAGCGGTTGCAGGTGCAAGCCGACCTGCAACGCAAGCTCTACTTCGTGGGCGATGCGCCGGTGCTCAAGATCTCTGCGCTCACCGGCAAAGGTGTCAACAAGCTGCGACCCGTGCTGCAGGAGGCGATCGAGCAATACCATCGTCGAGTGCCCACCCGCGACGTGAACCGTGTCATCGCCGACGCCCAACAGAAGCAACCGGCACCCGGCGGCACCCGAGTGCTGTATGCGCTACAGGGTGCTACCGATCCGCCCACGTTCACCCTGTTTGTCAATCGCGAACTGCCGGCGCCGTACCTGCGCTATCTCGAGCGCAGCATTCGCGAGGCGTTCAAGTTCGGCTCCACCCCACTCAAGCTTCGTGTGCGCAAGCGAACCGACTAGTCAGGCCCTGGTGTGAAGACTGCGCCAAGTACTGGGCACCATCGGCGATGAACGAAGACGGCACATGTCCCACATGCGGCCGAGATGTGGTTGCGGCTGCCCCTCAGGTAACCCCGAAGAATCTCAACCTGCGCAAGTTGGCCGCCGGTGAGGGCTTCGACGACGACGACATGAAAGCGCCCTGGCACTTCAAGGTGTTGATGGTTCTCTTGGCTGGCTACCTGGGCTGGAGAATCGTGCAGTTGTTCGTCTGAGTTGGCGATCCACGGATAGGCTCCATCCCGCAATTCATACGGGCTGTAGCGCAGCTTGGTTAGCGCACTTGTCTGGGGGACAAGGGGTCGGGAGTTCAAATCTCCCCAGCCCGACCGTAAAGATCCAGGTCAGGGCCGGTCCTTCAGGATCGGCCCTGGTGCTTTCATCCCGTTGGTAGCTACGTGGTAGCCACCGACGTGCCTTCAGTGCAACGAGAACGCGGCCGCG
>JAYTNH010000074.1:0-10752 GCA_043748395.1 Ilumatobacteraceae bacterium
GCCGAGGTCGCTGCTGCGTTTCGCGGTGAGCGCGCATGAACTTGCTGCTCGACACGCATGTGCTGCTGTGGGCGTTCGCCGATCCAGATCGCATTACACCGCGGGTGCGCGAGGCCATCGTCGATCCGCGCAATCTGGTTGCAGTGTCGGCGGTCACCATCTGGGAGGTCGAGATCAAGCGTGCGCTCGGCAAGCTCACCGCGCCCCCTGGGCTTGCGGCGTTGTGCGCCGAACGGGGCTTCGATGAGCTCTCCGTGACACATGAGCATGCCGAGGTTGCAGGTCGGCTGCCGCTACACCACTCCGACCCGTTTGATCGCGTGCTCATCGCTCAGGCGAGAGTCGAGCAGTTCGATCTGGTCACGAGCGACGGCGTGTTCGATCAGTACGACGTGCGACTGCTCAGTGCCTCTACAGGGCACCGCGATGACCGCTCACCAACGTGCGGATCGCCGAACACCACGCCGAACTTTGGTTGTGAGTGGTCGCTTAGCGACCACTCACAACCAGAAATCGGAAGCCGGGGCGTCGCTGCGGCCGTCGTCGTCGTCGTCGGGCATCACCAGGTCCCAACGGTCGAGGCAGTCCTCGCAGCGGTAGGCCACGAAGTCACCTGGCAGCCACACACCGTCTTCGCGGGGCATCGTGAGCAGGTGGCAGCGGCCGCCACAGTCGATGCAATCGATAGTGGGTTCGGGGGCATGCATGCTCGTAGTCTGCCCCTATGAAGGTGACTTCGACGTGAGGGTGACATCTGGCGAGTTCGGTGGGCGCAGGCTGGTGACTCCCGAGGGTGAAACCACGCGGCCCACCACCGACAAGGTGCGCCAGGCGATCTTCAACTCCCTGTCCAGCATGGGCGTGCTCGACGGCGCTGCGGTAGCCGATCTGTATGCCGGATCGGGCTCTATGGGTATCGAGGCGTTGTCGCGAGGCGCGGCCACCTGCACCTTTGTCGAGCGTGATTGGCAGGCACTTGTTGCCCTCCGCGAAAATCTCCACACGCTCGGCCTGAACGATCGTTCCACAGTGGTGACGTCCGACGTGCTGGCCTGGGTGCCGGCCATGCGTGCCATCGACGTCGCCTTCATCGATCCTCCCTATGCGTTCGACTCGTGGCCCAGGCTGCTCGGGTTGGTGCAGGCGCCCATGGTGGTTGCCGAAGCCGACAGCGAGGTGCAGGCGCCCGAAGGGTGGGGCAGCGTTCGTGCCCGTCGCTACGGCCGCACCTGGGTGTCACTGCTCGAACGGCTAGCCTGACCTCACGCATGGCAACCGTTCTGTACCCAGGCAGTTTTGATCCGTTCCACATGGGTCACCTCGACGTGATCGAGCAATCGGTCGCGCTGTTCGGCGACGTCGTGGTGGCAGCGATGCACAACCCCACGAAGCCCAGCGGCATGTTCACGC
This sequence comes from Ilumatobacteraceae bacterium, assembly GCA_043748395.1. Classification (GTDB taxonomy): domain Bacteria; phylum Actinomycetota; class Acidimicrobiia; order Acidimicrobiales; family Ilumatobacteraceae; genus JAYTNH01. Next base: position 1,411 of record JAYTNH010000074.1, read on the forward strand.
TCGACGAGCGCATCGACATGATCAAGCAGAGCATCTCGTACATGCCATCGGTCCGCGTGATGGCGTTCCCTGGGCTGGCGGTCGACGCGGCCATCAATGTGAGCGCAGCATTCATTGTGAAGGGCCTGCGCACCGGCGGCGACTTCGAGGTCGAACAACAGATGGCTCACACCAACCACGCGGTCAGTGGTGTGCGCACGGTGTATCTTCCGTGCAAGCCCAGCCTGGTGTTCATCAGCAGTCGTTTCATCCGCGAAATCTCTCACTACGGTGGCGACGTCTCGGCATTGGTCCCGGCTCCCGTCGCTCGGCAACTTGCCAGGGTGAACACCACCACGAGGAACGGCATCTGATGACCGACAACCGCTACGACGACCACTACGACGACGAGTACGACGACGCATCCGAGGAAGACTCCGACGCGTATGTGCGCAGCACCAACAGCTATGTGGGCGATGCCGAGGGTCTGCTCAGGCGAGCGGTCGACATCATCGCCACGGCGCCCACCATGCCGCTGTCGTCGTCGCCGCGCATCGACCGCGATGAGATGATCGAAATCCTCGAAGAGGCACTGCACCGCCTGCCAGAAGAAATGCGCCAGGCCAGGTGGATGATCAAAGAACGCCAAGAGTTCGTTGCCAAGACCCGCCGCGAGGCCGACGAACTCCTCGAGGCGGCACGAGTGCAGGCCGAACGAATGGTGCAGCGAACTGAGGTGGTGCGTGCCGCCGAGCAACGCGCCCGACAGATCAACGAGGCAGCCGAGACCGACGCCCGCCGCTTGCGGCACGAAACTGAGGACTTCCTCGACCAGCGCCTGGGCAGCTTCGAGATCTTGCTCGACAAGCTCACCAAGACCGTGCAGGCCGGCCGATCACGGCTCAGCATCGGACCGCACAACGAGGTCGATCCCGTCGGCGTCGACGACGCCACCAACGCGTTCTTCGACCAAGACCGCGGGTAACGGACTCGCCTCCAGATCGTTAGCCTTGATCGACGTGGCACACCCTTTGCTCGTCAACGTGGTCGATCTGGTCAGGCGACCAGGGTCGGAACGTCAGCTCTCCACCTCGTGCACCTTCGCTGAGCTCGATGTCACCGATCAGCGGTTTGTCGCCACCGACGAAGTTCGTGTCGAACTGCGACTCGATTCCCTCAGCGACGGCATCGTGGTCGACGGCACGCTCGTGGTGCCGTGGCACGGTACGTGCCGGCGTTGCCTCAACGATGCGCACGGAGAACTCGAATGCGAGGTGCACGAGCTCTACCAGCACACCGTCACCGATCCTGAGGCCTTCGAGATGCAGGGCGATCAGCTCGACCTGCGACCGATGGTGCGCGAGGTCGTGCTGCTCGATGCCCCGCTCACACCCGTGTGCCGTGACGACTGCGCCGGACTGTGCCCCACCTGCGGCGTCGACCGCAACGAGGTGACGTGCGACTGCACGCACATCCGCACCGATCCGCGCTGGGATGCCCTCTCCGACCTGCACGGGCAGTTCCCTTCGTCAGACTGATCGCCTGCGATATCCCCGGTTCGCGGTAGTGGCTCGGCCGCTTCGCCGCTAACATTCCGAAGCTCATTTCGTGTCAGGAAGACCAACGTGGCTGTTCCCAAGAAGAAGAAGTCCAAGTCCAAGTCGCGCAGCCATCGTGCTGGCGCGTGGAAGTTGGCTAGGCCGTCGCGCAGCATCTGCCCGCGCTGCGCCGCTGCCAAGCTGCCGCACACGGTGTGTCCGTCATGCGGTTGGTACAAGGACCGCGTCGCCGTCGACGTCGGCTGAACCTGGCCAACCACATGCTGCCGATCGCCGTCGATGCGATGGGCGGCGACCGAGCACCGTCCGAGATCGTCGCCGGCGCTCACGCCGCTGCTGCTGCCGGCATACCTGTCGTGCTCGTCGGCCCAGCCGACCTCGAAGGTGTGGGTGACCTCCCGCTCATCGTCGCGTCCGAAGTCATCGAGATGCATGACGATGCGGCCGCCGGCGTGCGGCGCAAGAAAGATTCCACCCTGGTCCGCGCCGCCGAAGCCGTGCGCGATGGCAAGGCCAGCGCCATGGTGTCGGCCGGCAACACCGGCGCAACCATGGCTTCGGCGTTGCTCCGCATGGGGCGCGTGAAGGGCGTCAATCGCCCCGCAATCGCCACCCCTATTCCGGTGCCGGGGTTTGCGCCCAATGTGCTGCTCGACGCCGGGGCCAACGCCGAGGTGCAGCCCGAGTGGCTGGTGCAGTTCGCTCAAATGGGTGCGGTGTACGCCCGTCACCGGTTCGACATCGCGAGCCCCAAGGTGGGTCTGCTGAGCATCGGCGAAGAGCCTGGTAAAGGCGACACGTTGCGCAAGCAGACCTACGAACTGCTCGGCGCTGCCTCAGGTATCGACTTCGTCGGCAACGTCGAGGGGCGCGACATGATGCTCAAGACCGCCGACGTCATCGTCACCGACGGCTTCACCGGCAATGTTGTGCTCAAGACGCTCGAGGGCGGACTCAAGACGCTGCTCAACGCGTTGCTGACGGCGTTCGCTGCTGAGCCGCACTACAAGCCGCATGCCGACGCGCTGCTGCCGGCCTTGTTGCCGCTGTACGCGCAGATGAGTCCCGACACGTACGGCGGGGCAGTGCTGCTCGGCGTCGATGGCGTCTGCATCATCAGTCACGGCTCATCCAACGCCAACGCCGTACTCAACGCCATCAAACTCGCAGCCGAAATGGTCGAGCGCGGCGTGGTCGACGAGATCCGCAGCGCCGTCGCGGCTCCCGCCTGACATCGAGTCGGGCTAGATTTCAACCCGTTCCGCCGATACCAAGTCGGCCCGACACCAAACCGCCGACAGAGGAGTTCGTTCGTGAGCAACGTCAACAAGGAAGCGCTCGATCGTGCAGCCGTAGTCGAAATCGTGCGCGCCAATCTCGCCGACATCCTCGAGATCGACCCGTCGACCATCAGCGAGGGTCAGTCGTTCGCCGACGACCTCGACGCCGATTCGCTCGCGCTCATCGAACTGGTCGAGGCGCTGGAAGAAGAGCTGAGCGAGCGCTCGGTCGGTTTCCGCATCGAGGATGAAGATCTGGTCGATCTCAAGACCGTCCGCGATGCCGTCGACTACGTGTTCGCCCGCGTTCAAGAGGCGTGAGCGACGGTCACCTCTCCGCCGATCTCATCGGTCTGTCGCAGCGGTTGAACTACCAGTTCGCCGATCCGGCGGTGTTGCGTCAGGCCATGGCACACCGCTCGTGGTGCGCCGAGGTTGGCGGTGAGCCGTCGAACGAGCGCCTCGAGTTCTTGGGCGATGCCGTGCTGGGGTGGGTCATCGCCGATCTTGCGTTTCGCAGGCACCACGACCTGCCGGAAGGCAAGCTCACCGATCTGCGCAAGAGCATGGTGAATGCCATCACGCTCGCCGAGGTCGCCACCGATATCGACCTAGGCCCGTGCATTCTGCTCGGCAAGGGAGAGGCTGCCGCCGGTGGAGCGCGCAAGGCTTCGATTCTCTCCGACGCGTTCGAGGCGGTGATCGGAGCCGTCTACCTCGACGGCGGTTCCGAGATGGCACGGTCGCTCATCGAACGGCTGTTTGACGCACGGCTCAACCATGCGGTGCAACGGCTTGACCAACTCGACTACAAGACGGTGCTCCAAGAGCTTGTAGCCCGCCGATTCGAGACAGCACCCGTGTACGTCCTCACCGAGTCGGGACCCGATCACAAGAAGGCATTCGAGGCGACGGTCATCGTCGCAGGGCGCACGGTCGGTCATGGCGGGGGTAAGTCGAAGAAGGCGGCCGAGCAAGTGGCCGCCGAGCAGGCGTGCGCGGTGCTCACACTCGAAGTGGCCGGTTGCGACCCAACCAGCCCCAGCTGAGGTCGGTGCATGCCAGAGCTGCCCGAGGTCGAGACCGTCCGACGCGGTCTACAGGTGCAAGTCGTCGGCCGCCGCATCGAGCGGGTGGAGGTCGGACGTGAGCGAACGGTACGGCGCACGTCGGCAACCGAGCTCATCGATGGCCTCACCGGTGCCACCATCGAGCAGGTGAACCGGCGGGGGAAGTACTTGTTGTGCGTTCTGGACACGGGCGACCAGATGATGATCCACCTGCGGATGAGCGGCCGGGTGTTGATCGCTGCCGCCGGCACCGCCCGACCGCCTCACACGCACGTGGTGTTGCACCTGGCTGGCGAGCCCGCCGAGGAGTTGTGGTTCGTCGATCCGCGCACGTTCGGCGAGGTGGTGGTGTTCGATCCCGAACACGCTGCGCGCGAAATGCCCGAGCTCGCCCGCCTCGGGCTCGACCCGATCACCGATGGCTTGAGCCGCGCCCAGCTCGCCGAGTTGCTCGCGGGTCGCGCTCGGCAGCTCAAGCCGCTACTGCTCGACCAACACGTCATCGCCGGCATCGGCAACATCTACTGCGACGAGATCCTTCATGCCGCACGACTCAGGCCCGACCGGCTGAGCAACTCGCTGTCGTCGCGCTCGGTCACCATGCTGCATTCCGCCATACATCAGGTGCTCGGGGCGGCCATCGAGGCCGGCGGCAGCACATTGACCGACACCCAATACGTCGACCTCGAAGGTCAACAGGGCTGGTTTCAGTTGTCGCATCGTGTGTACGACCGTGCAGGTCAGCGATGCCTTACATGCCAACTCTCCACCATCCGTCGGGTGGTGTTGGGCGGTCGCAGCACATGTTTTTGCCCCAAGTGCCAACGGTGATGCGCAACTTCGGTGGTGACGGGTTGATAGCGACACGTGGGCGGGCGAGAATCGAGCGGATGACATCGAGGGGATTAGGGTCGGCTGCGCTGTGTTTCTGAAGTCGCTCACCCTCAAAGGTTTCAAATCCTTCGCCGACCCCACCACCTTGCAACTCGAGCCAGGGGTCACCGTGGTCGTGGGTCCCAACGGCTCGGGCAAGTCGAACGTGGTCGATGCCATCGCCTGGGTGCTCGGCGCCCAGGCCCCCAGTGCAGTGCGCAGCCAGAAGATGGACGACGTGATCTTCGCCGGTACCGCCAAGCGACCAGCGCTGGGTCGTGCCGAGGTGGTGCTCACCCTCGACAACTCCGCTGGATTGCTGCCCATCGAGTTCACCGAGGTCACAGTGGCCCGCACGTTGTTCCGCACAGGCGAGAGCGAGTACGCCATCAACGGCATCGGCTGTCGATTGCTCGACGTGCAAGAACTGCTGAGCGACGCCGGTGTCGGCCGTCAACAGCACGTCATCGTCAGCCAGGGCCAGATCGATGCTGTGCTCAATGCTCGCCCCGAAGATCGGCGCGCCATCATCGAGGAAGCCGCTGGCGTCCTGAAGTATCGCCGACGCAAAGAGAAGGCCGAGCGTCGCCTCGATGCCACCGAGGCGAGCCTGCTGAGAGTGCAAGACCTGCTTCGTGAGGTGCGTCGACAGTTGCGTCCGCTCGAACGCCAGGCCGACGCTGCCCGTCGCCACGGATCGCTCGTCGCCGAGTTGTCTGCCCTGCAGGTGTATCAAGCGGGTCGCGAAATCGCTGCTCTGCGGGCTCGCCTCACCACGTTGGCCGGCGACCGTGTGTCTGCCAGCACCGCCGAACAGTCGTTGCGCTCCGAGTTGGCAGGGCTCGATACAGGTGTGATGGCGGCCGAGGCCGAGCTCACCGCCCGTGGAGACACCGATCTGGGCGACGAGATGGTGCGGGTCGAACAACTCCGCGAGCGGGCCAGAGGCATCGCCGCGGTTCTTGTCGAGCGTCGGCGATCGATGGAACGCGACCGCGGCCAACTCATGGACTCAGGAGTGGTCGCGAACCTTGAAGCCGACGCGATGCGTCTGCGCGCCGAGTTGGAGGCGGTGGCCGCGAACCTGGTGGCACTGGTGCCCGAGGCCGAAGCGCTCACCGCTGACCAAGAGTCGTTCGCTGCCCAGCGTCGCGACACCTTGGCAGCCATCGAGGGCATTGGTGCCAGCACCACTGCGGCCAGCGCGGCGGCCGAGATTCGCGGCGAACTGCGCTCGATGCGCAGCGGAGCCGAACGCGGCGAGGCTGAGGCCCTCACCCTGCGAACCCGACTCGACACAGGTCGCGAGCGCGCCGAACGGCTTGATGGCGAAATCGAGCGGCGGAGGTCGGAATGCGAGCAGGCTCAATCGACCGAGGCCGAATTGGTGGCCGATGTCGAAGCTGCCGAGGCCCGCAAGCTCACCGCCGATGCCGCGGTCGACTCGCTCACCGTCACCCGCCAGAGTGCGGCAGAAGAGCTGTCACGGTGGCAGGCCAGGGCCGAGGCGCTCGGTCTGGCCCTCGAAGGCGCGCGGGCCCGCGCCGGCGCCGATCACTTGGCGGGTGTCGACGGTGTGCTCGGCACCCTGCTCGACCTGATCGAGATCGACGACGGGTGGGAGTCGGCGGTCGAGGCGGCACTTGGCGAGGCGTTGCAGGCCGTGGTAGTAGCCGACCCGCACGTAGGTCGCGCGGCGCTTGCATCACTGCAGGCCAGCAACGTACACGGAGCCGTATTGGCGTTGGGTGCTCGCGCCGGCGTGCGGTCAGCGGCGCCACCCAATGGCGAATCAGTGCGGCCTCGGGTGCGCACCAGTCAGCCGGGCGTTTCCGAACTGCTCGACAACGTGCTGGGGGGAGCGGTGCGAGTTGCGGGCTGGTCGGCCGCCGTCGATCTTGCCATCGAGTTCCCCACCGCTGTAGTGGTCACCACCAGTGGCGACCGGTTCGGCCCATCTGGTTGGCGCATCGGAGTCGCCGGTGGGGGAGCCACCGCCGCGGCGCTCGAAGAGGCGCGTGAGCGTTCGGCGGCCGCCGACATCGAGCTGCAGCATCGCGACGAAGTGTTGCGCGCGGCGCGGGCTGAGCTGAACACTGCTCGCCAGAGCGATGCCGAGCTCACTCGTCGCCTCGATGTGCACGACGCGGGTTTCACCGCCAGTTCCGAGGCGTTGGCGCGTGTGCAGACCGAGCGGCGCGAGGCAGATGCCGAACTCGAGTCGCTTGCACGAGCGGTGGCCGAGTCCGACGATCGCGTGACACGCGAACGCCTCCGCATTGCCGAACTCGAATCGCTGGTTCCCGCGCTCGAAGCCGACGAGGCCGCAGAGGCCGAGGCTGCGAAGGCTCGTGGCGAGGCCCGGGCCCGACTCGAGGTACAGACCGCGTTGCTGGCCAGCCGGCGCCAAGACCTCGAAGTACGCAACGCGGGTCTGCACGAACGCCAGCACTTCCTCGAGCACCGCCTCCGCGAAACCGAGAGTCGCCTCGAGGCCGACGTTTCGGCTCGCGTCGAGGCCGAGCAACGCAGGCATGTAGTCGAACGCAGCCTGCAGGCCGTTGAACGGCTGGCGGCGTTGGTCGAGGGGCATCGGCGCAGCGTCGAAGTTCGTCATAACGAGCTGCTCGAAATCCGCCGCCGACAAAGTGACGAGGTGCGCGGTATTGCGCAACGGCTCGACGATTTCCGTCGCCGCCGTGCTGCGGCCGAACGCGAACTCGACGAGAACCGTGAGCGTTCACGACGGGTCGAAATCGACGAAGCCGAGGTTCGCCTGCGCCTCGAAGGCGCTGTCGAGGCATTGCGTCGAGATCACGATCTCGAACCTGCAGCCGCCGAGGCGACCGAGCTACCCGAACTTCCGGAAGGCATCGGTGCAGCGGCTCGAACTCGTGAGCTCGAACGCGAGCTGCGGCTGATGGGCCCCATCAATCCGCTCGCGCTCGAAGAGTTCAACGAGCTGCAAGAGCGTCATCGCTTCCTTGAAGAGCAACTCGAAGACGTACGCACCACACGTCGCGATCTGATGCGTGTCATCAAGGCTGTCGACCTCGAGATCCAGTCGGTTTTCGGCGCAGCGTTCGCCGATGTCAGTGCCCACTTCACCTCGCTGTTCGCGACCTTGTTCCCCGGCGGAGTCGGAAAGCTGGTGCTCACCACTCCCGACGACTTGCTGAACACGGGCATCGAGGTCGAGGCGAAGCCGAGCGGCAAGAACGTGAAGAAGTTGTCGCTGTTGTCGGGTGGCGAACGCTCGCTCACCGCGCTCGCCTACCTCTTCGCGGTGTTCCGCAGCCGCCCGTCGCCGTTCTACGTGATGGACGAGGTGGAAGCTGCGCTCGACGACGTGAACCTGCACCGTTTCCTCGGTCTCGTCGACGAGTTCCGCCGCGAGGCGCAGTTGCTCATCGTGAGCCACCAGAAGCGCACCATGGAAGCCGGCGACAGCCTGCTCGGCGTCACCATGCAATCAGGTGGTTCGTCCAAGGTGGTCACCGAGCGCGTGTCATCGGTCATCACCACGAACTGAGCCGTGATTGCTCTCGAGTGGGGTCGATGCGCGCAGGTCTGATGAGCGCCGAACTAGGATCGTTGCACGCCATCACCGGCCGCGAGATCATGGGGACATCAACGCATCGTGACCGATTCTGTCACTGCTGAAGCGATATCGGAACGACGAATTGACGTGCCCGCGATTCAACTCGTCCGCCTCCGAAAGTGGTTCGGGGCCGACGAACATCGTGTGGTCGCGGTCGACGACGTCAACCTCGAGATCGCCGAGGGAGAGTTCTTCTCGTTGCTCGGCCCGTCGGGCAGCGGCAAGACCACGGTGCTGCGCATGATCGCCGGCTTCGAGGCGCCCACGGGCGGCGCAGTGCTGTTGCAAGGCGTCGATGTCACCGGTCAGGCACCGTACGACCGCAACGTCAACACTGTGTTCCAGGACTACGCGTTGTTCCCGCACATGACGGTGCACCAGAACGTCGAGTACGGCCTGCGGGTGAAAGGCGTCAAGCGTGCCGACCGCCGTCGTCGGGCCGGCGAGATGCTCGAGTCGGTGCGTCTGAGCGAGTACGGCAACCGTCGTCCCACCCAGCTCAGCGGCGGCCAGCGCCAGCGGGTTGCGCTGGCACGAGCACTGGTCAATCACCCCAAGGTGCTGTTGCTCGACGAGCCGTTGGGGGCGCTCGACCTCAAGCTTCGCGAGGAGATGCAGGTCGAGCTCAAGGTGATCCAACGCGAAGTCGGCATCACCTTCGTGTTCGTCACCCACGACCAGGGCGAGGCATTGTCGATGAGCAATCGCATCGCTGTGTTCAACCGGGGTCGCATCGAGCAGGTGGGCACACCTCGCGAGATCTACGACAACCCCACCACGTCGTTCGTGGCAGGTTTCGTCGGCACCTCCAACCTGTTGTCGGCGTCGCTGTCAGAACGACTGCTCGGTGTTGCGAGCGTTCACTCCATTCGCCCAGAGCGCATTCGCGTTGTGCACGAGCATGCCGACGACAGCGAGGTCAGCGTGACCGGCACCATCACCGACATCCAGTATCTTGGACCCGAATGCAGGGTGCGCGT
>JAYTNH010000075.1:0-7783 GCA_043748395.1 Ilumatobacteraceae bacterium
ACCAGCCGCGCTCACCACCCCGAGTGCCGCCCGGCTCGATCGATCAGCCGATCGTGTGCACGACGCATTGATGGAGGGTGACGAGAAGACGGTCGGCGCGATCACTCGCAAGCTCGTCGACGAAGGGTCATCGATGATCGACATCGTGGACGCCGTGTTCGCTCCGTCGTTACGCCGCATCGGCCAGTCGTGGCACGACGGCGACCTCACGGTGTGGACCGAACATCGGGCGTCGGCCATCGTCGAACGAGTCCTCGGTGAACTCGCCCCCAACCCACGGGGTCGCCGACGTGGAACGGCAATGGTCGCAGCGCTGGCGGGCGATCGGCATTCGTTGCCCACAACCATGGCAGCCTGCGCGCTGCGTGACGACAACTGGCACGTGCACCACCTAGGGTCAGACCTACCCGCAGACGACATCGTCGACTTCTGCACCCGGCACGACATATCTGTCGCCGTGATCACCGTCACCACGTCTGACACAGCAGAGCTGGCGCGCAACACAGCCGATCGGTTGCAGGCCGCCGGCACCCCGACGATTGTCGGCCAGCCGGGCCGAACCCTGAGCGATCTCGTCGAGCAGGCGCGAGCAGCTGCCGCTTCGGCCTAGCCGCGCGCGCTGCTCGCCTGAGCGTGACGCACGGGTGCGGGTGGGGTGGCCGGAAGCGGTTGCCGGAAGATTCCGGAAGGCACCGGAGCCCCGGATCGAATGAGCGCGAGGTGCCAGGACGGAGACGAACCCAGCGCCCACCGCAGCCCGTTCACTGTGGTCCGACCGATTGCCGCGCCCGGCCGACTGGCCGACACTCCGAGCAACTCGAGAAGCGACGGCGGAATCGTGTGCAGTGCTGCTTGGAACAGGGCACGATATCCGAGGGTGACACCGAGCGGAAGGGGCGGCTTGCGAAGGAAGTCCATCGAGTTGACGAGCGCCTGAGAGTGGTCGAGGTCCGCGTGGTTCTCGACCCATGCGGCGAGGTCGGCGGCGGTGGTCGGTAGCGGCGATGCATCGAGCAGGGCACCGATGCGAGCTTGCTCGGCGACGAAGCGGTCGGCATCGGGAACCGACAGTGGCTGAGACCCATAGGTCTGGAATGCGACGAGGAACGAGTCGGTGAGCACGTTGTGCACCCACGCAGCCAGCCCGGGATTGCCGGCGCTGTATGCCACCTTGCGCTCCGAGTGCCCGTGCACAGGACGATGCGCCACACGCACCGTGGCGACGGCGGCCTCGACTTCGGGGATCGAGCCGAAGGTCGTATCGGTGACGTAGGCCGAGGTTCGATTGAGCCGACCGAACGGGTCGGCGCGATACCTCGAGTGCTGCTCGACACCGGCCACGACCTCGGGGTGAGCGGTCTGCACGACAAGCGCCCGGATGCCACCGACGAACGCTGCTGCGTCGCCGATCACCCGCCACGAAACCGAGTCGGGACCGAGCAGCCCGGGGTCACCCATGTGATCGAGAGTGCGCGCGAGAGGGCGCGGTCCGTGCGCGAACAGCGCTGTCGTTGAACCGACAACCGCTTGCCTGAGTCGCCCGATCACGATGAACCAGCCACCCGTCTGAGGCGCTGCGGTCGACCGACACGTACATCGACCCCCGGCGACCACATCACATGCGGCACCGACTGCGGAGCAGGCAGTCCGGCTGCTGCGACGAGCCCATCGGCGAGGTGCACGACCTCGCCACGATGTAGCGGCCAGGCTGCGTGGTCGACCGCCGCGTATCGTAGTCGGCCACCTCGCGTTGATGAGATGAGGCCCCATCTGTCGGTGAGGAACCGGACGAGGTGATCATCGCTGTCGATGACGTCACCGGTTCGCACGACGATCTCGCTGACCGGTGGAACATCGATCTTCGGCCACCGGCGCTCGACGCGGCTGACGACGAGGTCGCCGGTACGAATGTGATCAGCCCGACCCGAACAGTACGGGAGGTGATAGCCAACGCGCGCCACGACCGCAGGAAGCAGTCGATCGACGTCGAGCGAGAAGAACCAGACCCCGCGTCGGTCTCCGGCCCGCACGTACGTACGCACGTTGACCTCTGGGAACCGACCGACAAAGGGCAGCGGCGCACATCGGGGAAATCCGAGTCCCTCCATCTGAAACGGGACGAGGCCGACCCACGCAGATCCGTCGTACACATCAACTGTGACGCCCTCGGGAAGCAGGGCCTGCACGACGTCGGCTTCGAATCGCCAGTGAATGAACACGACGTCGGTCCACCGTTGCACCATCACGGGCATGGTGACCGCCGTGGCGCTGCGAGGGGGCAGATCAAAACCAGTGTCAGCAGTAATCAACATAGGCGTCACGCTACAGCCCCATCTGATTAATTCATGCTAATCTCCGCTAAGATAGGGCTATCGAACCACAAGCCCTTCGTGGCCGCTCAGTCCTCCTCGCAGGAGCAACGGGAGGCATCGGCAGCGCGCTCGGACTCGAACTGCAGGCTCGCGGTGCTTCGATCACATCGGTGGCTCGACGGACCGATGCGCTCGCTGCGCTGCCGTTCAACGGAGCACGATTGGCCGCCGACCTCCGGTCGCCGGAGGCTTGCGCTGCGGCAGTGAGGTCGGCCATCACGCACGCCGGGCGACTCGACGTGGTCATCAACGCCATCGGCGTCGTTTCGTTCGGACTCGTCGCCGATCTCTCTGTGGACGCGATGGAAGAACTGTTTCTCACCAACACGTTCTTGCCGATCATGCTTTGCCAAGCGGCGCTCCCACACGTGGCGCCCGGCGGCTCGATCGTGAACATCTCTGGGGTGATCGCCGAACACAACCTGCCTGGCATGGCTGCCTACGGTGCGTCCAAGGCCGCTACCAGCGCATTCAGCCAGGCCCTCGCCCGCGAGGCTCGCAGACAGAACATTCGGGTCATTGATGCCCGACCTCCGCATACCGAGACCGGTTTGGCTGGCCGTGCAATCGAAGGACGACCCCCGACCTTGCCGGCAGGACTGCCACCGCTGAGCATCGCCCGTACAATCTGCGATGCGCTCGAGAGCGGTGTGACCGATCTGCCCAGCACAGCATTCTGATCACCATCATCCGACCATCATCACGATGTACAACGAAAGGTCCCAGGTTCACCGACCATGGCTCGCTACACAGTTTCCGTCGCCACCCCGATGCCCGCCGACGAGGCGTTCGCGTACATGGCCGACCTTCGCAACTTCGTACAGTGGGACCCAGGCGTGACGAACGTCGAACAGGTCGAGGGTGACGGAGCCGGCGCACATACCGCCTTCGACGTCACCGTCAAGGCGTTCCCGAAGAAAATCGTCCTGCGCTACCACACCACGACATTCGTCCCCCCGACCACCGTCGTGGCGCGCGCCCAGAGCAAACTGCTCACGTCACTCGACACGGTCACGGTCACACCCGACGGCGACGGTTCGATCGTCACCTACCATGCCGAACTGACACTGAACGGACCGCTCAAGTTGGCCGATCCCCTCCTGAGAATGACGTTCGGAAAGATCGGCGACCGCGCCGCTGCCGGCCTTATTGCAGCACTCAACGGTGCACGAGTCGGGGCGCGCCGGCGATGAATCTCTCATCCGCGCTCGACACTGTGATCGAGGCGCCGATCTTCACCAGCTTCACTCGCATCGGGTATCACGCCCGCCGCCGCCTCGACGATTGGACGTCGCTCGACAGCTACGACCTCACCGATCGCGTGGTCGTGCTCACCGGTGCAACGTCCGGGCTGGGCCTCGCCGCGGCCCGACAACTTGCCAGGTGCGGTGCCACCATCGTGCTCGTCGGACGCAACGCAAAGAAGAACCAAGCCGTCGTCGACATGCTGATCGCCGAGACCGGGAACCACGGTCTGTCGCAGGTTGCGGCAGACATGGGCGACCACGACCAGGTACGCGCACTTGCCAATGCCGTGCTCCGCGATCACGACCGGCTCGACGTGCTCATCCACAATGCGGGTGCACTGAGCGCCGAACGCCGTGCAGCACCGGACGGGATCGAGGCCACCGTTGCCAGCCAGGTGGTCGGACCCTTCCTGCTCACGAGTCTGCTCCTCGATCGACTGGAAGCATCTGCACCATCGCGGGTTCTGACCATGTCGTCGGGGGGCATGTACAGCGCAGGGCTCACGGTCAACGAGCTGCAGATGAGGCCCGATGACTACAAAGGGAGCGCGCAGTACGCTCGCGCCAAACGGGCGCAGGTGACTCTCAACGAGATGCTGGCCGAACGTTTCTGCGACCGCGGCATCTACTTCCACTCGCTGCACCCTGGCTGGGCAGACACGCCAGGTGTCGAGGAAGCCTTGCCGATGTTCCGCAAAGTCGTCGGCCCACTGCTGCGAACGCCCGAGCAAGGCGCCGACACCCTCGTGTGGCTGGCGGCCGACGACGCTGCGCTGCAGACCAACGGCAAGTTCTGGCACGACCGCCGAACACGCAGCATTCACAAGCTGCCGACCACCAGGTCGACCGACACCCCGCAACGCCGCAACGAACTGTGGGACTGGGTGGTCGCGACCAGTGGCACCGCGTCGATCTTCGCCGCACGGCATGGCAACTGACATGGCCGGACACGCCGTCATCGTCGGCATCACCATCGAACGCAGCGCTGGTGATGTGTGGGCAGATGTGCGCGACATCAGTTCGCACGTCACGTGGATGCAGGATGCAACCGCCATCCGGTTCCTCACCGACCACGTCGAGGGAAGCGGCACACGATTCGAGTGCGATACCAAGATCGGCCCGTTCAAGCTGACCGACGTGATGGAGATCACCGAGTGGGTAGACGCTCGCCGAATGGGTGTTCGCCATGTCGGCCTCGTCGAAGGCACCGGCGTGTTCACGCTCACAGAACTCGGACCTGATCGCACCGAGTTCAGATGGGAAGAAGACCTCGTTTTCCCATGGTTCATGGGTGGCCGAGTGGGGGCGTTCGTGAGCAGGCCCATCCTTCGGCTGATCTGGAAACGCAATCTCACCCGCCTCAAGGCACGGCTGGAGCGGGGCGCTGGTTGAGCGCCTGCTTGTAAACGTCGAGCACACGCAACCGCGCCAGACCATGATCAACGACGGGGGCCGGGTACGTCTCACCGAGAACCACGTTTGCGGCCGCAAGGTCGAGCGGGCCAGCCGCATACGGGTCGTGAATGATCGCCGCCGCAAGCGCCGCAAGCTCGGGTACCCAACGCCGGATGTAGTCACCGGCGGGGTCGAACTTCCTACCCTGCGTCGTCGGGTTGAAGACACGAAAGTACGGCGCTGCGTCAGGGCCGGTGCCTGCTACCCATTGCCAGTTCCCTGCGTTCTGAGCAACATCGGCATCGACGAGATGATGGCGAAAGAAGCGTTCTCCGCGGCGCCAGTCGATCAGCAGATCCTTGACGAGGAAGCTGGCGCACAGCATGCGGACGCGGCCGTGCATCCAGCCGGTTCGTACGAGTTGGCGCATGCCGGCGTCGACGATCGGGTAGCCGGTCATCCCTGCGCACCACCGGGCGAAGCCATCGGGGTCGTCGTGCCAGGCAATGCTGTCGTAGGGCCCTTTCATCGCAACCTCGGCCAGATCGGGCCGGACAGTGAGCGTGTGCGCCCACCAATCGCGCCATGCGATCTGGCGTACGAACGCCTCGCGGCCGGCTGTCGCAGTACCGATGACGTCGATCACCGTGCGCGCCGCAAGCGTGCCGAACTTCAGATCGCCAGAGAGGTCGGACGTGCCGTCGATTGAGGGTTGGTCCCTGGTGACCTGGTAGCCGTCGACCGCTTCGTTCCAGCGCACAAGCCGCTGCCATGCGGCAGCTTCGCCGGCCTCCTGGCGAGGTGCGCGCTGCGGTGCGGGAATAGCCAGCCCCGCCAGCGTTGCCGGTCGGCCAGCCCCACTCGATGGCCACGACGTCAGCGGCATCGAGCACCAGGTCTTGTAGAACGGGGTGAACACCTGCGACAGCGTTCCGGCCTTGGTGAGCACGGCGCCCGGCTCGTGAACCGTGAGGCCGTGCAGCACGTGAACGGGCACGCTCGTTGCCTGGTTGGTCGCGCGGTCGCGGCTGACTGCAAACCGACCGGCATCGGCGTTGTAGTACAGCGCCGAGGCTTCGCACTCATTGAGCACCTTCGGGATTGCCGACGCCGCCGGGCCCGCGCGCACGACGAGCGCCCCACCGCGCGCTCGCAGTTCGCCGTCGAGTGCATGCAGGTGGGCCAACAACTGATCGCGCCGTATCGGGCCCGACGAGTTCATCAACGCCGACTCGATCACGAACAGCGCGATCACCTCGTGATGCGCAGCGGTGGCCGCGGCCCAGGCCGGGTTGTCGTCGAGACGAAGGTCGCGCCGAAACCAAACCAGCCCGGGCTTGCGGTCGAGGTGCATGGTCAGTGGGAGGTCCGCATGTAACGCATCAGTGGGCGAACACCTGGTCGTCGTCGGCGAACGCCTTGAACTCCAACGCATTGCCGGCCGGATCGTAGAAGAACATCGTCCACTGCTCGCCGATCTCGCCGGCGAACCGAACGTAGGGCTCGATGACGAAGTGCTGGCAGTGGTCTGCGAGGCGCTGCGCAAGAACGTGGAAGGCGTCGACTGTCAGGATCACACCGAAGTGCGGTACCGGCACATCGTGCCCGTCGACACGATTGTGGATGCGCGTCGACTGCTCGGGCGAGAGGTGGGTGACGATCTGGTGCCCGAACAGGTTCCAGTCGACCCAGTGCTCAGAGCTGCGGCCCTCGTCGCACCCGAGGGTGCCGCCGTAGAACTCGCGCGTCGCCTCAAGGTCGTCGACCGGGAGGGCCAGGTGGAAGCGAGGGCGCTGTCCGTCGTCCATTGGCGCTTTGTTGTTCGGGGACATGGCACGACCGTAGGTGATGCTGCGGCCGCCGAACGGTGTCGACAGCGACATCGCACACCGCACACCGCACAATGGTCGACTCCCGTCCAGTTTCGTTGGCCAGATTCACCTGTCCGCCGACAGGCGTCGACCCATCAAACACATTTGATCTACTCTTCACCCAGGTCCACGATGCCGAACGCCACCCACGGTGACGCACCGACCTTCTTCGGTCTGGTCGGCCACCCCATTCGTTGGGGTTTGCTCACCGAGTTGGCACGCGGCGACCATCACGTACACGAGCTCACAGCCCTGGTCGGCCAACCGCAGGCGCTCGTGTCGTACCATCTCAGCCGGCTTCGCACCGGCGGCTTGGTCACCTCCCGCCGGAGTTCGCTTCGCCTGCACGGGCAACGGAGCGCGCTCCCAGATCGCTGAGGCGTTGCTGCAGCACCGGGCCGGAGATCGCGTCGACGTTGTCAGCGGGGGTAGCCAACCGAAGCCCATCCATCCCAACGCAATCAAGGTGCTCGCTTCGCGAGGCATCGACATCAGCGACCGGCGGCCGAAGTCTCTGACACTGTTCGAGGACCAGCACTTCGACTTCATCGTCACGCTGTGCGACAAGGTCCGCGAAGCCTGCCCCGGGTTCGCCGGACGATCAGAGGCGACCCACTGGAGCATCCCCGATCCGAGTACAGCGTCGGGCGGAAACCGCGCCACGGTTCCCATGTTCAAGGCACTGGTAGAGACGTTGGCATCACGCATCGAGTTTCTGACTGCGGTCATCGACAGCCAACAAGCCACACACCGAACAAGCCAGCCACCGGCAACCAGTGGAGATCACCGACCATGACGCCCAGATCGCACGCGGTAACCTCCGCCTCCTCCTCAGCGGTCCAACTCAGCGGTCCAACCAGTTCCGCCGGACGCGATCTGCCCGACGGACGCCGACCAG
>JAYTNH010000076.1:0-10327 GCA_043748395.1 Ilumatobacteraceae bacterium
GCCGGCAGCCCGACATCGCGGCACATCGCATCGAAGTCGTCAGGTGCCCACCCGAGCCGAAACGTGCGCGCGACATCGCCTGATAATCCGCGCCGACGAAGGTAGTCGCGAGCGGCACGGGCGTCGGCGCCGGCGAGTAGCCGCTCGTGGTACCAGTCGACCGCTTTGTTCATCGCCTCGACGAGTTGCTTACGGCGCTGGCGATCTTTGCTCTCGCCGCCTGACGTGTAGGTGAGCTGGATGCCCGCCTTCGTGGCCAACTGCTCCACCGCAGTGACAAAGTCGACGTGTTCGATCTCTTGCACGAACTTGAACACGTCGCCGGCCGCCCCGCAGCCGAAGCAGCGGTAGCGCCCGGTCTCCTCGCGAACGTTGAACGAGCCGGAGCGCTCGGCGTGGAAGGGACACAGACCCACCCAGTTGCGTCCGACCCTGCGAAGACCGACGTACTGCTGCACGACGTCGGCGATCGACACCGTGCTGCGCAGCCGCTCGATGTCTTCTTCGACGATCGCCATTCATGTCACCCTACTGGCGCGCGACGCGTGGCCGTCCGGGTGTCAGGGCGCGTCGATGGGCACCGATTCGTCACCCAACGTGATGACGTCGGTCGCCCGGGTTCGGTGCAATGAGAAGCCCACCGCGCTGACGAGCACGAGGCCGATGACCAGCAGCGACAGCCCCGTGGGGATGTGATACCAGTTGCGTGCCCCCAGGATCATCTTGATGCCGACGAAGGCGAGAATGACTGCGAGTCCCTGTTGCAAGTAGGTAAAGCGTGCCCTGAGATCGGCGAGCAGGAAGTACAGCGAGCGCAAACCCATGATGGCGAATGCATTCGACGTGAACACGATGAACTGCTCCTTGCTCACCGCAAGCACGGCCGGCACCGAGTCGACGGCGAAGAGCACATCGGTGATCTCGACCAGCAGGAGCACGGCAAACAGGGGGGTGGCGTGACGCACACCCTGCACACTGGTGAACATCTTCTGACCGTCGAGTTGTTTGGTGGTTGGTACCACTCGCCGGATGAGCCGCAGGAAGGCGTTGTCGCTCGGGTCACCCTCGTCGTCGCCTTCGAACACCAACTTGGCGGCCGTGTAGAGCAAGAAGCCCCCGAAGATGAACAGCATGAAGTCGAAGCGCTCGACCAACGCAATGCCCGCGAAGATGAACCCCGCGCGGAGTACCAAGGCACCGAACACTCCCCAGAACAGCACACGGTGCTGGTACTGAGGCGGCACCGCGTAGTGGCTCAAGATGAGCGACCACACGAACACGTTGTCGATCGACAGGCTGTACTCGATGAGGTAGCCCGAGAACCACTCGCCGCCGGCGCCAGAGCCCCAGGTGACCAGTACCACGACACCGAAGGCCACGCCCACCACGACCCAACCGAGGGTTTCGAGTGCTGCCCGCTTGACTGCAGGCACCTTCGGTGTGCGGTGCAAGACGAGGATGTCGAACAACAGCAACCCAAAAATCGCGCCGATGGTCGCGAGCCAGGCCCAACCTGGCACGTTGATGTCGACGAAGTTGCCTCCGTCGACGGTCGAGATCAACGGGATGACCAGCTTCGGCGGTCTATTTGGTTTCGGCGCCGGCGCCGCCGATGATTGCCTGGGCGGCTGCGAGCCGGGCAATGGGCACACGGAACGGGCTACAGCTCACATAGTTGAGTCCGGCCGCATAGAACAGCGCAATGCTTTCGGGGTCGCCACCGTGCTCGCCGCAGACGCCGAGCTTGAGACCCTTCTTCACCGACCGACCGCGCTGAGCAGCGAGCTTCACCAACTCGCCGACACCGTTCTGGTCGATGGTCTCGAACGGATTGCGCGCGAGCAGCCCCTGCTCGAGGTAGGCGGGCATCATGCGGCTCTCGACATCGTCGCGACTGAAGCCGAACGTGAGCTGCGTCAGGTCATTGGTACCGAAGCTGAAGAAGTCGGCGTGGTCGGCGATCTCGTCGGCACGGAGCGCCGCCCGCGGGGTCTCGATCATTGTTCCGATGGTGACATCGGGCTTCTTCTTGAGGCCCTTCGTGGCGTCGGCAATTGCTTCTTCTACCCACGACCTGGCGAGTTGCATCTCCTCACGGTTCACCGTGAGCGGGATCATCACCTCGACGATGGGGTTCTTGCCCGCCTTGCGCAGGGTGGCTGCTGCAGCCATGAGCGCACGCACCTGCATGGCGTAGAGCCCCGGCTTCACCACGCCGAGGCGAACGCCGCGGGTGCCGATCATCGGGTTGTGCTCGGCCCAACTTTCGGCAGCCGCAAGTTCGGCCTGCTCGCGCTTGGTGAGCGACGACGTGGCCTGCTTGATGCGGAGCTCTTGGACCGACGGCAAGAACTCGTGCAACGGAGGATCGAGTAGCCGCACCGTGACCGGTAGCCCATCCATCGCCTCGAGGATCTGCTCGAAGTCGATTTGCTGTACACGGCCCAGATCTTCGAGCGCCTTGCGTTCGTCTTCGGGCGTGCTGGCCAGAATCATCTCGCGCACCACGGGCAGGCGGTCGGGGGCTAAGAACATGTGCTCGGTGCGGCACAGGCCAATGCCCTCGGCACCGTGCGCCCGCGCGTTGGCAGCATCTTCGCCTGTGTCGGCATTGGCGCGCACGGCCATCTTGCCCTTGCGCACACGGTCGGCCCATTCGAGGATGGTGTGGAACTCGGGCGGCGGGTCAGAGGCTTCGAGCTGCATCGCGCCGAGCATCACTTCGCCGGTGGTGCCGTCGAGCGAAATGGTGTCGCCCTCTTTCACCACGACGCTTCCTACGGTGAACTTCTTGCCATCGATCTTGATCGCATCGGCGCCCACAATGGCGGGGGTGCCCCACCCGCGAGCGACCACGGCGGCATGACTGACGAGACCACCGCGTGCGGTGAGAATGCCCTCGGCAACCATCATGCCGTGCACGTCTTCTGGGCTGGTTTCATTGCGCACGAGGATGACTTTTTCGCCGCGGAGCGAAGCCGTATCGGCGTCGTCGGCGGTGAAGTACACCTTGCCAACCGCAGCTCCGGGCGACGCGGCCAAGCCCTTGGCGAGCACCTTGCCCTTGCCGGCGAACTGGGGGTGCAGCACCTGGTCGAGATGGTCGCCCGCCACACGCATGATGGCTTCCTCGCGTGTGATCTTCCAGCGGCGATCGCCCTTGCCGGTGAGGCGGGTCATGTCGACGGCCATCTTCAGTGCAGCGGCGCCGGTGCGCTTACCCACGCGGGTCTGCAGCATCCAGAGCTTGCCCTGTTCGATGGTGAACTCGGTGTCGCACATGTCTTGGTAATGCGCTTCGAGGCGATCGAAGATGACGAGCAGTTCGGCATGGATCTTCGGAAAGTGCTTCTTCATGTGATCGAGGTCTTCGGTGTTGCGGATGCCCGCAACCACGTCCTCGCCCTGCGCGTTCACCAGGAAGTCGCCGTACGGCTTGTTCTCGCCGGTTGCCGCGTTACGGGTGAAACCCACGCCCGTGCCGCTGTTGTCGTCACGGTTGCCGAACACCATGGCCTGCACGTTCACGGCAGTACCAAGGTCGTGGCCGATGCGCTCGCGCACCCGATAGGCGATGGCGCGTGCACCATTCCAGCTACGGAACACGGCCTCGACTGCGCCGCGCAGTTGCTCACGGGGCTTCTGCGGGAATGGCTTCTTGGTGGCCTTCTTGATCGCCGCCTGGTACTGCTTGCACAGGTCCTTGAGGGCCTTGGCAGTGAGTTCGTTGTCGGACTTCACGCCGGCCTTGTGCTTGGCCTTCTCGAGCGGGTGATCGAACACCTCGCCGTCGACGCCCATCACGATGCGCCCGTACATGGCGATGAAACGCCTGTAGCTGTCGTAAGCGAAACGCTCGTCGCTGGTGACGTGCGCCAGACCCTGGACGCTTTCGTCATTGAGGCCCAAGTTGAGCACCGTGTCCATCATTCCCGGCATGCTGAACTTGGCGCCCGACCGCACCGACACCAGCAGCGGGTCGTACGGATCGCCCAGCTTGCGACCCATCGCCTGCTCGAGCTGGAACACCTGCTTGGCGATCTCTTCGTCGAGCGACTCGGGCCACCCACCGTTCATGTAGTCGCGGCAGGCATCGGTGGTAATCGTGAAACCCGGAGGTACCGGCAGCTTCAGCACGCTGGTCATCTCGGCGAGGTTCGCGCCCTTTCCTCCGAGCAGATCTTTGTGCTGCATGGGCGGGCGGCGATACTTGTGATTGAAGCTGTAGACGTAGGGCACGTCGGTCGAGTCTACGGCGCGGCCACGGCATGGCTGCATTCCTCAGCCGTAGGCTCGTCTGCATGGCTTCGAAGGCGGCATTCAACCTGCTCGGGTTCCCCGTGCACGTTCGGCCCGGCTTTCTCATGTTCATGGTGCTCGTGATCTTCGTGAACGGACCCGACCTCGGCTTGTGGCTGGCGGGGTTTCTGGCTCTGTTCACGCTGGTGCACGAGTTGGGTCATGCCCTCGCTGCGCGGGCAACCGGGGCACGCGCCGAGATCGCGCTCGACTTCCTGTACGGCTATGCATCGTTCGTGCCAACTCGCCCCCTCAAGGGGTGGGAACGCGCCGGCATCTCGTTTGCAGGCCCCGCGGTGCAGATCGGTCTCAGCGTCACCGCACTGCTAGCCATTGGGGTCAACCCACTCGACCGTACGCAGGTCACGTCGTCGTTCGCCGCACTCGCGCTGTGGTGGGCCGGTCCGGTGATCGGGCTGTTCAACCTGGTGCCGGTGCTGCCCTTCGACGGCGGCAACATCGCGTTGGCAGCACTCGAAGCGGTGGCCCCACGGCGAGCACGCGTCATCATGTTGTACTTCAGCCTCGCGGTCACCATCGCCGCAGGGGCGTACTTCGTCACTCATGAGCAGTACCAAGGCTTGGCGATTTTCGCGATCATCCCACTCATCGCCCAGATCCAGCTGTTCACCGCGCACCGCGACCGCGGTCGACCCGCTACCAACAGTGCATCCATCTTCGCCCGCGCTGAAGCGCAGGCTTGGGCCACGGGAGATGTCGATCGCTTTGTCGCCGGTCAGCTGCCGTCGCCGTGGTTCCGCGCTGCGCAACAGGTGGTGTCCGGGCACCCCGATACCGCTCGCGCGCTCCTCATCGCCGACTTCGCCGACCAGGCCGAGCCCAGTTGGTGGCCGCCCGACGCGGCACCCGTTCAGACCCTTCACGATCTGGTCGAGTTGCTGCCCGAACCGCTACCCAATGGGCGCGTGTACAGCGAGTTCGTGCTGGCGGGCGTGCTGTTGCGGATCGGCCAACATGCCCGCGCCGCCCGCTATGCAGGCGCCGCGTACGGCTCGCACGCGTCGCCCATGTTGGCGCTTGCCGTCTCGCGCGGTGCAGCCGCACTCGACGACCGCGCCACTGCGCTGGGTTGGCTCCGCGCCGCGGTGGGCGTCGGCCCGGCGACCGACGGTATGCGCCACGTCGTGGCCGAATCGGCCGAGTTCGAACGGCTGCGGCACGACCCCGAATTCGTCGCTATCACCAACGCCGCTGGCTGAGTTCTGGGCGGCATTCTCGCCATCCGAGTTTCCGGGCGGGTTCAGTGACGGCGTTCGTCACGATCGCCGCCCAGTTCAGTCGTCGGGTGCCCGTTATCGATCGAGGATCATGGCCAACTTGCTCATTGCGCGCTGCGCTTCACCATCGCCAGTGCTGAGGTGCCGGACACCGATGTCACGGTGCCCACGACCACTCCGTCGACGACCAGGTCGGAACCCGGCTGAGTCCCCTCGGCCACCTCGACCTGCATCAGACTGCGCGGCGCCGACGCACCACGGCTGTCCATGCGCTCGACCAGTTCCTGGCCGGGGTAACAACCCTTGGTGAAGCTCACGGCAGCGGCAACCGTGGCGGCACCAGTCTCGGCTGGAAGGGTGTGCCCCGATGCGATCTCGGCGCCCATCGCCGGCCACTGGGCATGCACCCTGGCCGCGAGCAGATCGTCTGCCGAGCCATGGGTGATTCCGGCGGGCGCTGCAACGTTGGCACCGAGTAGATCGGCGCCTTCACCCCACGATGACAATCCGTCATACGAAGCTCCCCGAACAGCGATGCAGTGCCAGTCGAGCGGGGTGATGTCGGCCTTCACGCGAATCTTGAACCGGTTGAGCCTGGCCGTCATCGCTTCACCGAATCCTGCGTCGGTGTCGAGCACGAACGCATCGTCGGCGACTCGCCACACCCGCATGAGCACCTCGACCTTGCCGGTGGGTTGCAGGAGAAACGACCAGGTGCTTACACCCACTTCGAGGCTGCGCAGATCTTGCGACACCTGCGATTGCAGATACGTCGCCGCGTCGGCGCCTTCGATGCGCACGACGTCGCGGGGGTACTCACACCAGAACATCACGCCAGTGTCGCACCGAATGCTCGCCATGCCACACTGGCGTCATGACCGACCTCGATCGTGCGGCCACTCGCGTCTCCGACAGCGTGCGCATCACACTCCAACGCCTCAGCGCGCTCATTGCCGTGGTGGCTTGCCTGGCCGCCGCTATCGGCGTCGCCACGTTCGTCACGGGCTGGTGGATCTTCGACGGCAGCCGATCGACGTGGCTCGTGGTCGGTGGCTTGCTGTGCACCATTCCCGTAGGAGCCGCGCTGCTCGGGCTGCTCTACGTGCGGACGACCGCACAGCACGCTCCCGAGTTGGTGGCCAACGTGTCGACTCTGCTCCACGAATCTGGCACGACGGCCTCGGCCTTGATCGACCACGACTCCGGGCACACGCTCAGTGTCTCGGCACGCAGCTTCGCCAGCCTGCGCAAGGAGCTCAAGCAACGCCGCCGCGACCTGCCCGCACTGTTCGTCGGCGTGCGTGCCATCACCAGTGTTCCCGGGCTCGCCGCCATCGCCGTGTTGGGCATGTTGGGCGTTGGCCTGCTTGGCACCATCTTGTTGCTCGGCGGTCTGATCGACTGATTCAGGCCGGCGAGTCGGTTGCCGCGCGACGCGCAGTCATGCGCCGCGCTGCGGGCACGGCAGCGAGCAACGCCGCTGCCTTGTTACGGCATTCGAGGTCTTCGTCGTCGGGTACGGAATCGGCAACGACGCCAGCACCCGCCTGAAACGACGCGCCACTGGCGCTCACAAACATGGTGCGGATGGCGATGGCCGTGTCGAGATTGCCACTGAAATCGATGTAGCCGACCACGCCGGCGTACGGGCCGCGCTTCACGGGCTCGAGTGCGTCGATGATCTCCATCGCCCGCACCTTTGGCGCGCCGCTGACGGTTCCGGCCGGCAGCGTTGCGCGCAGCACGTCGATGGGGGTCTTGCCGTCGATGAGTTCACCGCTCACTTGCGACGTGAGGTGCATCACGTGGCTGTAGCGCTCGAGATTCATCAATTCGTCGACGTGCACGGTGCCGAACTTCGCCACGCGACCGACGTCGTTACGGGCGAGATCGACCAGCATGATGTGCTCGGCGACCTCCTTGGGGTTCTCCTTCAATTCGCCAGCCATGCGGCGATCATGATCGTCGTCACGCCCGCGCCGGCGAGTTCCGGCGATCGGCCGGCTCACCACCTTGCGGCCCAACACCTGCACCATCGGCTCGGGCGAACTGCCCACGATCGTGATGTCGCGATGGCGTACGAAGTACATGTACGGGCTCGGGTTCACCTGCCGCAGCACGCGGTAGAAGTCGAACGGGTCGGCTTCGAGCGACACGTCATACCGCTGCGAGAGCACCACCTGGAAGATGTCGCCGGCGACGATGTGCTCCTTGGCCACTTCGACCGCCCGCTGATACATGCCATTGGGCATCGAGCTACGAACCTCGGGCAGTTCGTCGTCGGGCTCTGGCGGCGCAACGGGTACATAGGGCAACGGACGCGCAAGGTCGGCGATAGCGCGCTGTACACGCACAACCGCTGCGTCGTACGCGGCATCACGACCAGTTGCGTCGAGGCCGAGCACGGGCACGCTCTCGATGAGGTAAACCCGCTGGCGCCAATGGTCGAACGCAGCGAGTGACCCGATCACGCACATCACCGCATCGGGCAGGCCACGATCGTCGTGGGGCGTATCGGGCAGGCGCTCGATCTCGCGAACGACGTCGTACCCGAGAAAGCCCATGACTCCACTTTGCAGTGGCGGCAGTTCGGGGATGATCGGCGCTCGATACGTCATGAGCAGATGATCGAGCGCGGCGAGCATGCCCTGGTCGAGCGGTACGTCGGCCGAGAGCGGGCCATCGATGCTCACCAATCCGTCGCGGAGCTCGAGGGTAGCCACTGGGTCGCGGCCGACGAAGCTGTACCGGCTCCACCGCTCGCCGTGTTCTACCGATTCGAGCAAGAAACCAGGGCCGTCGCCCACGAGCTTGAGGTATGCGGCCACCGGAGTCTCGAGGTCGGCCAACAACTCAGCCCACACCGGAACCACTGTGTGCGCTGCTGCGAGGGTATGGAACTCGGCGCGTCCTGGCCGCATTCGCAACTCGCTCATTGCTGCGATCCGAACCGCCGAAAGAAGCACGAGTAGGCGCCAGTGTGACACGCACCGTTGCCCTCTTGGTCGACCATGAACAACAGCACATCGGCATCGCAGTCGTAGTACGCCTCGCGCACGAACTGCCGATCGCCGCTGGTGTCGCCCTTGCGCCACACCTCTTGCCTGCTGCGACTCCAGTACACCATGCGGCCTTCGGCCAAGGTGGTGCGCAATGTCTCGGCATTCATCCAGGCCATCATCAACACCGCCTTGGTGTTGATGTCTTGGGCGATGGCCGGCACGAGACCATCGGGGCCATACCTCACCGCTGCGAGTTCCTCGGCAGTTGCCTCGACTGCCATCACTCGACTGCCATCACTCGACTGCCATCAGAGGTACAGGCCGGTGGATGCTTCGATACGGCTGGCGGCAACGGCGTGAATGTCGCGCTCGCGCAACATGATGTAGTCGGAACCGCCTACCTCGACCTCGTAACGATCGTCGGGGCTGAACAGCACTCGGTCACCGACTTCGGCCGTGCGCACGTTCTGCCCGAGCGCTACCACTTCGGCCCACACCAGACGCTTGGCGATCTGCGCGGTGGCCGGAATGACGATGCCCCCCATGGATCGGCGCTCGCCATCCTTGTCGGGGATGCGTACCAGCAGCCGATCATTGAGCATCTTGATCGGCAACTTCTGATCGTCCGGGGCCACCGCCGCAGGGTACCGTCGCCGCGATGCGGATCGAAACTGTTTACCCGACCACGATCGACGGTCTGCAACTCGACGGCGACCTCGCCATACCCGAGCATCGCGTCGCCCAAGCAGTGCTGTGCCATCCGCATCCGCTCTACGGTGGCGACCGCTTCAACGGCGTCATCGAACGGCTCTTCCAGGCGCTCCCGCAGGCGGGTATCACCACACTGCGCTTCGACTTCCGTGGGGTCAACGACTCGCAGGGAACCCACGGCGACGGCAACGACGAGCGGCTCGATGTGGCGGCAGGGGTCGAAGTGCTCAGTGCGTTCGACGATGTAACGCCGATCTGGATCGTCGGCTACTCGTTCGGTGCCCTGGTCGGCCTCGATGTCACACACCCCCACGTGCACGGGTGGGTGGCCATCGCTCCCCCGCTGGCCATGGCAGGTACCGCTCGCCTCGCCGCCGGCGACCATCGGATCAAGCACGTGATCGTGCCGCTTCACGATCAGTACAGCCCGCCATCTGCCAGCGAACCGATCGTGGCAGATTGGAACAACGCGACACTTCACGTCGTCGAGTCGGCCGACCACTTCTTGGCAGGTCACTTCGACGTGGTGGCCGACATCGCAGTAGCCGTTATCGAAGGGTCACCCGCACCGGCAGCGCGTTGAGGCCGCGCAAGATGTAGCTGGGCGCGTAGTGCAGGTCGCCCGGATCGATGACCTCGACTCGCGAGAACCGTCGCGTGAGCACCTGGAGGGCGATGGTTGCCTCGAGTCGAGCAAGCGGAGCACCCACACAGAAGTGAACACCCTTGCCGAATGCGATGTGTTGATTGACGGACTCGCGGTTGGGATCGAACGTGTCGGCGTCGTCTCCGAACACCTGTTCATCGCGGTTCGCCGAGCCGAACAAGACCCACAGTGTCGACCCTTTGGGAATGGACACACCGCCGAGCTCGACATCGACGGTGGTGACCCTGAACATGCCCAGATTGGGGCTCGACACTCGGAGGCACTCCTCGACCACTCGGTTTGCTCGACCGGGCTCGACGGCAAGCCGCTCCCATTCGTCCGGCCGGTCGTGCAGCATCACCACGGCGTCGGCAATCAGGCTCGCCGTTGTCTCGCTGCCGGCGACTTGGAGCTGTTGGACGATCGACAGC
>JAYTNH010000077.1:0-4059 GCA_043748395.1 Ilumatobacteraceae bacterium
CGCTCACCGAGCAGTTGCGCGCCGCCAAGGTCGAAGCCGTCGGGGTGTGCCTCATCAACTCGTATGCGAATCCGGCCAACGAGCGCGCCGTGGCCCAGCACCTACGCCGCGAGCTCGGCGTTCCGGTGTGCATCTCGGCCGACGTGTCGCCGCAAATTCGCGAGTACCCGCGCATGATCACCACGGCTTGCAACGCGGCCACCATGCCGGTCATCGGTCCCTATCTCGACGAGCTGCAGAAGTGGCTTACCACCGAGGGCTTCGGCGGGTCGGTACTGATGATGCTGTCGAACGGTGGCGTGGTATCGGCCGACGATGCCGCCCGCTCGCCCATCCGGTTGGTCGAATCCGGTCCGGCCGCCGGGGCGCTCGCCGGCAGCTGGTTCGCCCGCCGTTACGACGAGCCTCGTCTGCTGTGCTTCGACATGGGCGGCACCACCGCCAAGGCGTGCCTCATCGTCGACGGCGAGCCCGAGCTCACCAACACCTTCGAGGTGGCCCGTATCTACCGCTTCAAGAAGGGTTCGGGCTTCCCCGTCTCGGTGCCCTCGGTCGACCTCGTCGAGATCGGGGCCGGCGGCGGTAGCCAAGCCCGCGTCGACGACCTCGGGCTGCTCAAGGTAGGCCCCGAGTCGGCCGGTGCGGTGCCTGGTCCGGCGTGTTACGGCCGCGGCGGCACCAAGCCGGCGGTCACCGATGCCGACCTGGCGCTCGGGCTGCTCGACGCAACGTTCTTCCTCGGTGGCGACATGCCGCTCGATGCCGCGGCCTGCACAGCCGCCTTGCAATCGGTGGCCAGCCAGCTCGGACTCAACGCCAGCGACACCGCTGCCGGAATCCACGAGTTGGTCAACCAGAACATGGCCGCCGCATCGCGTATGCACGCCGTCGAACAGGGCGCCGACCTTCGCGGCACCACGCTGCTCGCGTTCGGTGGCGCCGGCCCGGTACATGCCTGTGGAGTCGCCGAGCTGCTCGAATCGCCGCGAGTGATCTTCCCGGTGAACGCCAGTGTGCTGTCGGCGTTCGGCACCCTGGTCACGCCGGTGCGCATCGACCTGGCGCGCAGCATGGTGCGCCCGCTCGCCGGCATCGACCCCGCCGAACGAGACACGTTGCTCGACGAACTGCGCGCCGAAGGCCGGCGCGTGCTGTCGGCCGCTGGTGTGAGCGCCGACGACATTCGCTTCCGCTACGGCATCGACACCCGCTACATCGGTCAGGGCAACGAGCTCACCATCTGGGTGGGCGAGGGCGAGCAGTGGCCCACCACAGCGCAGGGCGTGGTCGAGCTGTTCGAGGTCGACTACCGCCGCACCTACGGCCTCACCATTCCCGACGTCGGAGTCGAGGTCGTCACATGGCGGCTCTCGGCGTTCGCACCGGCGACCAACGTCGAGCCGCACGCCGAAGTCGGCACCATCCACCATGGTCCGCATTCCAGCCGCTCCGTGCGTTTCGATCGCGGCGCCGACCCAATCGACACCCCCGTCTACCGTCGATCCGAGCTCGGCGTCGGTCAGCGCATCGAGGGCCCGGCCATCGTCGAAGAACGCGAGACCACCGTGGTCATTCGGCCCAGGTGGCATGCCATCGTGGCAGCCGACGGATCGCTGATGGCCCACAACGGTGCCGTCGCCGGCGCAGGAGAACAGGCATGAGCGACTTCGATCCCATCGAGCTCGAGGTGTTGTGGCAGAGCCTCATCGCCACCGTCAACGAGCAGGCCAAGGCGCTACAACGCGCGGCGTTCTCGCCCATCGTGCGCGAGGCAGGCGACCTCGCCAACGCCGTGTTCGATCGCCGAGGGCGCATGGTGGCACAGGCCGTCACCGGCACGCCGGGGCACATCAACTCGCTCGCCCGGGCGGCATCGGCGATGCTCGACGAGTACCCAACCGACACACTCGTCGAGGGCGATGTGCTCATCACCAACGATCCCTACAAGACCGCCGGTCAGTTGCTCGACGTCACCGTGCTGTACCCGGTGTTCCGCAACGGCAGGGCCATCGCATTCTTCGGCTCCACCATCCACCACACCGATGTGGGCGGTTACGGCATCGGCGCCGGCGGCCGCGACGTGTTCGAGGAAGGGCTGTGGATTCCCATCCTGCGGCTCATGATCGCCGGCGAACGCAACCACGACGTGTGGAAGTTCATCCTCTCGAACGTGCGCCAACCCGACCACATGGCCGGCGACCTGCACGCGCAGATGGCCAGCGGCGAAGTGGGCGCGCAGCGGTTGCAGTCGTTGTGCGATCGTCATCATCTCGACGACATCGAAGGCCTTGCCGACGAGATCATCGAACGCTCCGAGGTCGCTGCGCGCGCCAGCATCCGCGAGCTACCGGCGGGCACCTACTCGGCATCGGCGGTGCTCGACCTGGCCGACGGCAGCACCATCGACATCGTGTGCGCGATCACGGTCGACAACGTGGCCGGCGAGATCACCGTCGACTACGAGGGTTCGTCGCCTGCCAGCGCGTCTGGCATCAACGTGGTGCTCAACTACACCCACGCCTACACCACGTTCACCATCCGCTCGGTGCTCAACCCCGAGCTGCCCAACAACCACGGCAGCCTCGCGCCCATCAAGGTGATCGCGCCGGTCGGCTCGATCGTCAACGCGGTGTGCCCCCAGCCGGGTACCGCCCGCCACGTGGTGGGCATGTTCCTACCCAACGCACTGCTCAAAGCGCTCGCCCAGTTCCGCCCCGAGCAGGCCATGGCCGAGGGTTCTGGCGCGGTGTGGACCATGCAGGTCAGCGGCAATCACGACGACGGGCGACCGTTCATCACTGCCATGTTCACCTACGCCGGGGGTGTCGGGGCGCGTGCCCACAAGCCCGGGCTCTCGGCGTGCTCGTACCCCACCGGCATCTCGGCAGTGCCCATCGAGGTCGTCGAGGCTTCAGCTCCCATTCGCTTCTTGCGCAAAGAGCTGCGGGTGGGCAGCGGCGGCAACGGGGCACAGATCGGCGGCCTCGGGCAGTCGATCGAGTTCATGGTCGACACCACACGACCGTGGCAGCTCAATGCAGTCACATCGCGTCTGGCCGATGCCCCTCAGGGCATCTTCGGAGGCGAGTCGGGTGCCACGGGCTCGTTCACCGTGAACGGCGAGCCCGTGCGCACCCAAGCACGCATCACGCTCGAGCCGGGCGACCGCGTGCGCCTCGAACTACCGGGCGGCGGAGGCTACGGCACCGCTGCCGGGGGATGACATGAGCACGCCACCAGGCTGGCCCGAGCCGGTCACGTTCGCGTCGATGTGGCAACGAGCCGTTCGCGAACGGTCGGCAGCGCCGTTCCTCGTGTTCGAGGCACCCGATGGCTCGGTGCATTCGTGGACGTATGCCCAGCTCGATGCGCTCGTCGCACGTACGGCTGGCCTGCTGCGCGCACACGGTGTGGGCGCCGGCGATGCGGTGCACCTGGCGCTCACCAACTCGGTGGCGTTCGTGGCCGTGTGGCTCGCCACCGTGCGACTCGGTGGCTGCATCGTGCCGTCCGACCCGATGGGCGCGGCCCCCGAGCTTGCCGGCCACATCGAACGCACCCGACCGGTCGTGGGGTTCTGCTCGGTCGAGCGAGCACGTGTGTACCGCGCCGCAGCCGGCCTCATGCCGGTGGTCGAGCTCGACGAAGCCGATGCCGAGCTCGCCGTGTTCGGCCACGACCCAGTCGTCGACTGGCCAACACCCGGGCTCACTGATCGGGCCGCGGTCATGTTCACGTCGGGCACCACCGGCCGACCCAAGGGTGTCGAGATCACGCAGGCCAACTACGCGTTCGCAGGCCACACCATGGCGGCCGCAGCAGGTCTGCAACCGCATCACCGGCAACTGGTCGTGCTGCCTATGTTCCACGCCAACGCGCAGTACTACAGCGTCGCCTCGGCCATCGCGGTGGGCGCGTCGGTGGCGCTCATGCACACGTTCTCAGCCAGCGGTTTCCTCACCCAGGCGGCGAACCACGAGGTCACTCATGCCAGCCTGTTCGCCGCGCCCATTCGCATGATCCTCAGCCGCGGCGCCACCCCGGTGGTCGGCCTGCAGT
>JAYTNH010000078.1:0-5795 GCA_043748395.1 Ilumatobacteraceae bacterium
GCGACATGAGTTCGTCGGCCGATCGCCCAGGCCGCGTGCACGGCCGAGTCGGGCAGCCGTGCGAGGTGTGTGCCGACGTCATTCGGTCGGTCAGCTACAGCGGCTACACCGTTGCCTACTGCCCCACCTGCCAAACCGGAGGCAAGGTGCTGGCCGACAACACCACCTCGCGCTTCTTGAAGTAGCGGCCGGTGCAGGAGCGGTCGGTGCAGGAGCGGTCAGGCCAGGAGCGGTCAGGTCTGGCGGAAGTAGGGGTTGGTGGGCTCGCCGACAGCGAGCAACGCTTCGAGATCAGGCCCGCCGATGTGACCCATGGTGAGCGCTTCGAGCACGGCGTTGCGGTTGTTGGCGTACACGAGCTCCTCGCTGCGCGCCTGCGGGTTCACCCACACCGCAGCGATGAGCGCGAGGTGGGCGATCGGCTCGTCACGGTCGAACAGGCCGACCCGCAACGCATCGACCACCCCCGCAGCGATGCCGGCCTGCGCGGCGCCCCAGGTGAGCGCGCCGTGACGATCATCGGCAATGGCCGACTTGTTCACGAACAAGGTGAACGGGGCCACCGGCAAGTTGGGCGAGTGCACCACTACGAACGGCACGTGACCCGCCGACGGCGTGGCCAGCGCCGTGGCCCACGCAGTGCCCACCGGCCCATCGCGCAGGCCGAGCACCGTGTTCACGTGCGCAGCCTCGGCTCCACCGCCGGCAAATCCCTCACCGTGTTGTGGGTTCATACCGGCAACCTGCCATAGCGCACCAGCTTGAGCAACTCGGTCGAGTCGGTGCCCTGCTTGGTGTCGTAGGCGAGCAGGGCAACATAGCGCGGCACATCGCCCTCGATCCGACTCACCTTGTGCAGCGAAGTGCGGCCGTTGAACAGCATCAGCGCGCCGGGCTGCATCGGCTCGACGCGCACCGCCAGCGACGCGACGTCGTTGTTCAACACCTCGGTTACCGCGTCGTAACGCTCGTCGTCGCCCGCACCGCGGACCTGCTTCGCATTGAGGAACTCGCCACCGGAAGCCGACGACTGAATAGCAATCGACACCACGAAGTCGGTCATGTCGAAGTGCCATCCGAGCACGTCGCCGTCGCGCATCACTGCCAGGTTGAGTGCTCCGAACGGATCGGCATAGCGATGCAGAATCGGTTGACCGAGAACATCTGCCACGAACCTGAGCAACTCGTCGCACTCGTACAACTGCCGCAACTTGCTGAGGGCTGGGAACAGGTCGTAGGCCACAGCCTCGAGCGAGTTGTGCACCATTTCGCGCCGGGGGTGGCCCGCTGGAAACGTGTCGTCGGGCACTCCCAGATACGGCGTGCCCTGCACCAACGACCGATGCGCGAACGCGGCCAGCGAATCGCACTCGATGGTCAACTCACCCACCCATTCAGATCGGATGAAGCCCGGCAGCACGCACACGCCCTCATCCACGAATTGGCCATGAGCCTGGCCGATCAGCGCCGCATCTGTGAGTGGGTAACGGTCGGTATCGATCAGCTGTAACGGCGATTGGAACGTGAGCGACACGAGACCAGACTCTACGCTGCAGGTATGCCCATCCATATCCGTGCAGAAGCCGCCGACTACGCACCAGCCGTACTGGTGCCCGGCGACCCCAATCGCGCCCGCTACATCGCCGAAACCTTCTTCGACCGAGGTGCTCACACCGTCAACCACGAGCGTGGCGCGCTCGGCTTCACCGGCATCTACCGCGGCAGCCCCATCAGCGTGCAAAGCGTCGGCATGGGATGCGCGAGCGCAGCGATCTACTACACCGAGCTCATCCAGCTCGGTGCCAAACGTCTCGTGCGGGTTGGTACGGCAGGGGGTCTGGCTCCGAGCCTACGCATGGGCGACACCGTCGTCGCCGTCAGCGCCACTGCCGACGACCCCATGGTGCAACAGCTCACTGCCGGCGAGTCACACGCCCCTACCGCCACCTTCTCGCTGGTCGAGCGCGCCGTCCAGTTGTCGCGCGAACGCGGTGCCACTGTGCACGTCGGCCCGATCGTGAGCTCCGCCATCTTCTACGACACGCGCGACGGCATCATGGCTCGCTGGCGCGACCGTGGCCACCTGGCCGTCGAGATGGAGGCCGCTGTGCTCTACACGCTCGGTGCCATCCACAAGATCGAGACACTTGCGCTCATGACCGTGAGCGACATCATCGACCCCGATGCGGGCGAGACCGAACGCATCAGCGACGAAGAACTCAAACGCGGCGTCGACAAGATGATGGAAGTCGCCTGCGACGTCGCGATCAGCTGATCGCCGTCATCCCCAGCGCCCACGAGTGCACCAATGTTCCGCCGGGCGGAAGAATCGGTGCAGTCGTCGGGCTGGACCCGGTTTCGACTGGCGGTCAGATGAGGCCGAGTTCGCGCACGGCGTCGCGCTCCTCGGCCAACTCGGCCGTGGAGGCGTCGATCTTGCCGCGTGAGTAGTCGTCGATGTCGAGACCCTGCACGATGGAGTACTCGCCGTCAGTGCAGATGCACGGGAAGCTACTGATGAGCCCCTCGGGAACGCCGTACGAACCGTCGCTGACGATGGCCATGCTCACCCAATCGCCCGCGGGTGTGCCGAGCGACCACGACCGAATGTGATCGACCGCGGCGTTCGCTGCCGACGCAGCCGATGAGGCACCGCGAGCCTCGATGATGGCTGCGCCGCGCTTGGCAACGGTAGGGATGTAGGTGCCGTCGACCCAGTCGTGATCGCCGACCAACTCGTAGGCGTTGCGACCGTCGACCTTGGCGTGGAACAAGTCGGGGTACTGGGTGACCGAGTGGTTGCCCCAGATGGTCATGTTGGTGACGCTGGTGATCGCTGTGCCTGCTCGCGCCGCCAGTTGGCTGATGGCGCGATTGTGGTCGAGCCGTGTCATGGCCGTGAACCGACCGGGGGCCAGGTCGGGTGCGTTCTGCTGGGCGATGAGCGCGTTGGTGTTGGCCGGGTTACCGACCACGAGGATCTTGATGTTCTTCTTGGCGCTGGCACTGAGGGCCTTGCCCTGTGGCTTGAAGATGCCGCCGTTGGCGCTGAGCAGATCGCTGCGCTCCATGCCGGCCTTGCGGGGCATGGCCCCCACCAACATGGCGACATCGGCATCGCCGAACGCAACATTGGCGTCGTCGGTGCACACCACGCCTGCGAGTAGCGGGAAGGCGCAATCGTCGAGTTCCATGCGCACACCCTCGAGCGCTTTGAGCGCAGGCGTGATCTCGAGCAGTTGCAGGATCACGGGCTGGTCGGGGCCGAGCATGGAACCGGAGGCAATGCGAAACAGCAGGCTGTAGCCGATCTGGCCGGCAGCACCAGTGACAGCCACACGAACAGGGGTCTTGGAGGCAGACGAAGTCATACCCCGAGCGTACGCCTGCTGCTCGCTTGCCAGAAAGCCGACGACGCGAAGCCGTCAACGGACGAGGTCGGGGCGACCGATGGCATCGAAGATCAGGTTCGCGTAGAACTGCTTGGCCAGTGCCGTCGACAGATGCACACCGCCATCGCTTCGACTGAGCTCACCCTCGATCGCGGCAGCCTGCTGCTCCCAGTCGATCACCTTCACGTTCGGATACCGAGTGGGCAACGCGCGGATGCGCTCGTTGTTGCCCGCGATCCATCCCTTGGGCGCCTTTACCGTGAGGAACACCACCAACGGCGTCTGGTCAGCTGGCAGCGCTTGCATGATCGCGTCGAGCGTCTCATCGGACACCGAGCCGTTGGTGCCGGTCTGGATGATGACGGTATGGCCGAGTTGCCCACCGAGTCGAAGCTGCTGGGCGATCGTAGCGATCGTGATTCCCTGCCGGCTGACATCGGCGTTCACAGTGATGCCGCCTGCTTGCAGGTTGGGCACTGCCCCGAGCATCACCGATTCGCCGAGCGCAACGGGTGCGATCAGTTGCGGCGCGATCGTGGTCGTGGTCGTAGTCGTTGTTTGGGCCCCAGCGACCGGCGTCGTGCCGATCGGCGCGTCGGCGGGCGCCGTTACCGGTGGAGCCAGCACAGGGCTCGTGGTCGTCGTTGAACTCGCGAGCGCCGCGCGCGCCACCTCGTTGTCGCACGCCTGTTGACCTACACACACCGTGTCGGCCGTAGCAATGCTCGCCCCTGCGAACCCGACGAGCGCTGCGGCCACTGCACCAAGGGCCGCGGCGCGACGATGCCGATGCAGCGCGCGCGCCGTTCGCGGCCGCAACTCGCCGCGCCACCATTGGCCGAGGCGACCGCGTCGAACGGGGGTCTCGATGAACCGATAGCTGGCCTCGGTGATCGGCACGGTGATGAGCATGGCCAACGCGAACTGCGTCACTGTGAGCCCGACACCGGCGAATTCGCGAATGATCTGGAAGATCGGCCAGTGGTACAGGTACAGGCCGTAGCTGCGCTGTCCGACCCATCGCAACGGCCGATTGCCGAGCAAGCGGCCGGCGAGCGCCCCCTGATGGGTCACCGCGGCCATCACCATCACGGTGGCGATGCCGGTGAGCATGAAGCCACCTCGGAACAGCCACGGATCGAATCGTTGACCGAATGCTGCACCGTCTCCCGACAGCGTGATCCGCCACATCAAAATTGCCAACAGCGTCAACCCGCCAAGCGCGACGAGATCGAGTCGGCGCCCCTTGTGGCGCAACGGTCCGCGCAAGATGGCGACCGGCCGCCACAGCATGGCGAACGCGGCGCCGAGCATGAGGCCTCCGGCACGGCTGAGCGTGCTCAGATACAGCGTCTCGTTCACGTTGATGCAGCGCCCGAATGCCACGCGATAGCCGCGCATGTTCTCGGGCGAGCACTCCACAGGAATGTCGCCGCCGACGTAGATCACCGCCATCGCCACGGTGATGGCGACACTGACGCCGAGCAGGTACACGGCCACCATCGGGAGATGCCTGCGCCCGCGCATGAGCAGCAGCATCATCACCAACGGCCAGACGAGGTAGAACTGCTCCTCGACCGCCAGCGACCACAGGTGGCGCAGCGGCACGAACGCCTCCGCCGCCGTGTAACCCTGTCCCACCCAGATCTGGTACCAGTTACTGCCGTACAGCACGCCGCCAGCGATGTCGCCCCGAGCCTGCGCTTGGGGTCGGCGGTTGAACAGCGCCATGTACACCGACAGCGCCGCCATCATGGCGAACAACGCCGGTAGCAGTCGGCGGGCGCGGCGTAGCCAGAACTGACCCAAGCTCACCTTGCCAGATGCCTCGTGTTCGCCGATGAGGAGCAGCGTGATGAGGTATCCACTGGTCACGTAGAACACTTCGACCCCGAGGAACCCACCGCCCAACCAGTGGTGATCGGCGTGATACACCATCACCGCAATCACGGCGATGGCACGTAGACCATCGAGCCCGGGGAGATAGGGCACGCGGCTCAGCAGCGGTTGTGCCGCGTCGGTCGGTTGCGTAGAGCCCATGGGGGCCCCATTATCGCTGACGGCTGGCTCGCCGGTCGGGCACCGAGCCTGCCGAGTCGCCAGATCAGAGTTGCAGCGACTTGACCTCGAGGAACTCCTCGAGGCCGAAGCGACCGGCTTCGCGGCCGAGGCCACTCTGCTTGTAGCCACCGAACGGCGCCATCAGGTTGAAGGCACCGCCGTTCACCTCGACCTGACCGGCCCGGATGCGACGAGCGACGTTCTTGGCCCGCTCGGGGTCGCCGCTCCACACACCGCCGGCGAGGCCGTAGATAGTGTCGTTGGCGATGTCGA
Source organism: Ilumatobacteraceae bacterium (assembly GCA_043748395.1). Classification (GTDB taxonomy): domain Bacteria; phylum Actinomycetota; class Acidimicrobiia; order Acidimicrobiales; family Ilumatobacteraceae; genus JAYTNH01. The sequence continues at coordinate 5,727 of JAYTNH010000078.1, forward strand.
CGGCTTCGTCCTCGGTGTCGTACGGCATGATCGACAGCACTGGGCCGAAGATCTCTTCGCGCGCAATGG
>JAYTNH010000079.1:0-1530 GCA_043748395.1 Ilumatobacteraceae bacterium
GGCGTGGCGACCGCCATGAGCATCGATCGGAACGCGCCGGCCGTGCTCGGACTGCTCGCCGTGCTGGCCCTCCTGGCCGGTCTGCGCAGCGGTGCTCAAGGTGGTCCGCTGGCGCTCGAGTCGGCCGACGTGGCGCACGTCATGTTGTCGCCCGTCGACCGTTGGCACGCATTGCTGCGGCCGGCCTGGCAGCGGGTGCGCAGTGCCGTCTTCGCCGGGGTGGTCGCCGGAGCCATTGCCGGGCAATTGGCCGGACGTCGTCTGCCCGGATCGCCAGCGGCGTGGGCAGGTGGGGGGGCGCTGTTCGGGTTGACCATCGCCCTGGTGTGGGTGGGCGCAGCGCTGGTGTCCCATGGTTCGCGCCTGCCGCTGTGGAGCGCCACCGCGGTCGGTACCGCCCTCGTCGCATGGCAGGGGGCGGCCATTGCATGGCACGTCGTCGGGCCGGCCAATTCGGTCGGCAGTCTGGCCCTGTGGGGCTGGCGACAACACATGACCGATCTCGTCGCGCTGGGTGTCGGCGTCGCCGTGGCCGTGGTCGGCATCGCACGACTGGGCCGCACCTCGCTCGACGCGCTCGCGCGCCGCAGCAGCCTGGTGGCACAACTGCGGTTCGCGGTCACCATGCAAGACCTGCGCACAGTCGTGTTGTTACGCCGCCAACTCAACCAAGAAACCACCCGCAGCCACCCGTGGATTCAGCTCCGCCGGGGTCACCATGGCCACGCCATCTGGCGACGCGGCTGGCACAGTCTGTTGCGAATGCCTGCCACCCGCCTCGTACGCATGACGTCGCTCGCTGCCGGTGCCGGCGTCATGCAAGGTCTGGTGCTCCGTGGCACCACACCGGCGCTGGTTGGCTCGACGATGCTGCTGTTCTTGTTGGGCCTCGAGGTGACCGAGCCGCTGTCGCAAGAGATCGACCAGCCCGATCGCACCGACAGCTTGCCCATCGAACGCGGCGAACTGCTCGTGCGCCACTTGTTCGCACCCGCCGTGGCACTGGTGCCGTTCGCCGTGGTAGCGGGCGCTGCCGCGGTAGCCACCTACGGTCAGGCATCTGCAGCGTCGGCTGCTGCCGTGCTGGCCATACCGATGGTGCTCGCCGGTGCGTCGGGCAGTGTGGTGAGCATCGTGCGCGATGCCAGCGACCCCGCCGGCAGTTCGGCTCAGCAGTCGATGATGATGCCCGAGATGGCCGGGTTCAACATGGTGCTCAAAGTGCTCATCCCGTTCGTTGTCACGGGCATCGCCGCCAGCGCGGTGCTGGTGGTGCGCCGCGCCGTTGAGCTCGGAGACAACGCCGTGGCCGCAGCGGTGCGAGCAGCCGTCATCGATCTCTTGCTCACCCTCGTGATCGCCTTGTGGGTGCGCAAGCGCGACGCGATCAAACGCAAGTTTCGCGAGTTCATGGCCGAAGGTCGCACGGCATACTCGACCCGACCGTGAAAGTGACCCGGAGAATGACCCCGAACGTGACCTGGAGAAAGTTGAAGGGACTCACATCGTGAGCGCCGCAGCACTCGACAT
>JAYTNH010000080.1:0-3646 GCA_043748395.1 Ilumatobacteraceae bacterium
GCGGCGGCGGGCGGCGACGTGGTAGCCGTACTCGACGCGGTCAGCGCCAGACTCAGCACCACGGCGCTCAACCAGATGCTCAGCGAGATGGCCGCCAGCGGCACCTCGGCCGATGTGGTGGCCAAGGCGTTCTTGCAGGCCGGCCAGTGATCACCGTCACTGATCTCTCGAAGTCGTTCGGGCGCCAGCGCGCTGTCGACCACCTGAGCTTCGAGGTGAGCCCAGGAGCAGTCACCGGCTTCCTCGGCCCCAACGGTTCCGGCAAGAGCACCACCATGCGATGCATGCTCGGCCTCGATCACCCCAGCACCGGTTCCACGTCGTTCGACGGGCGGGCGTATCAGAACATCGCCAACCCCTTACACGAGGTGGGCGTGCTGCTCGACGCCGGCTACGTGCACCCCGGCCGTACGGCTCGCAACCATCTCCGCTGGATCGCAGCGAGCAACCGGCTACCCGCCAAGCGGGTCGACGAAGTGCTCGCGCTGGTGGGGCTCACCGAAGTCGCCACACGCCGACTGAAGGGCTACTCGCTGGGCATGCGTCAGCGGCTTGGCCTTGCCGGGGTGTTGTTGGGCGATCCGCACACGGTGATCCTCGACGAGCCGGCCAACGGACTCGACCCCGAGGGCATCCGGTGGATTCGCGATGTGCTCACCCACCTCGCCGGCGAGGGCCGCACCGTATTGGTGAGCAGCCACCTGCTCAGTGAGATGGCCCTGATGGCCACCGAGTTGGTGGTCATCGGGCAGGGTCGTCTCATCGAACAGAGCTCGGTCACGTCGTTCATCGATACACACGCCGAGCGATGGGTGCGAGTGCAGAGCCCGGCGCTCGACACGCTGCTCACTGCGCTGGGCGACCACGGCACCCAGATCGACCGTGTCGATCCCACCACCGCCCATCTGCGCGGCATCGCCAGCACCGAAGTCGGCGAGGTAGCAGCCCGCCACAACGTCGTACTGCACGAACTGTCGCCGCAGACCGGCTCGCTCGAGGACGCCTTCTTGAAGGTCACGGCCGTCGCGCAGGAATTCCGGTCGGTCGAGCCGGGGGTGGCGCCATGATCGCCGTGCTGCGGAGCGAATGGATCAAGTTGCGCACGGTGCGCATGAACTACGTGCTGGTCATCATCGCCATCGCCTTCCCACTCATCATCAGCGTGCTCACGGTGAGCCTGTCGAAGGTTCGCGAGGTGAACTCCGAAGACTTGGTCGGCCTCATCACGGGCACGTCGGTGGTCACGGCCATGCTGCTCGGCGTGGTCGCCGCCGTCTCGATCGGAGGCGAGTTCGCGCACGGCACCATCCGCGTCACCTTTGCCGCTACCCCAGCGCGCGGGCGGGTGCTCATCGCCAAGGGCATCGTCACAACACTGGTGTCGATGGTGGTCGAGGCGGTCGTGGTGGTGCTGTGCTACACCATCTGCTCGGCCATCGCCAACGGTCGGGGTGCATCGGTCTCGTTGAGCGATTCGTCCGGTGCCAAGCCGGCGATGGTGGGCGTCATCGTGTTCGCCGGCATCGTGAGCCTGCTCGGCTACGGGCTCGGCATGGTCATTCGCAACATGGCGACAGCGGTGGCCGTACTCATCTTGTGGCCGCTGCTGCTCGAGAACCTGATCGCTGGGCTGCTCAGCGTTGCCGGCGTCGACCAGCCGATCAAGTGGCTCCCCTACGCCAGTGGCATCGTCATGGCCGACCCCGAAGTGTTCGGCCGCGAGGTCAGCCGCGTTGGTGGTGGCCTCTACTTCGGGGCAGTCGCGCTCGTCATCACACTGGTGGGTGCTTTTTCCACCTCGCGACGCGATGCCTAACGTTGCAGTCATGCGCATCACGTTGCCCAGCGGCACCCCAGCCGAACTCGAGTCGCTACGCGCCACTGGCGTCACGACGAGTCGCGCCCGGCTCAGCGAGCCCTGATCTCGAGGCTCTCGCGTTTTTTGATCGTGTACTTGCGCTCGCGCTGATCGATCCAGCCGAGCTTGATAAAGCTGGCGATGGCCTTGTTGACGCGTTCGCGTGACGCACCGACCATGCCCGCCAGCTCTTCTTGGGTGACCGGCAGCACAAAGTCGTCGGCGCCCTCCGACAGCTCGAGCAGCCGCTTCGCGGTGCGCCCGGTGACATCGAGGAACACGCTGTCGGCGAGCGCTTCGTCCATGGCTCGCAGCCGGTTGGCGAGCAGGCGGGTGACACCCCACAGCAGGCTCGGATCGCCTCGAAATGCCGACACCACCGGCTCGAACGGAATGGCCAGAACGGTCGACGGTTCGAGGGCGCGGGCCATCGCCGACCGAAACCCACCATCGAGCATGGCCATCTCGCCGAACAAGTCACCAGGCTCCATGAGCGACACGACCGTCTCGCGATTGTCGATGGGGTTGGCGATGGCGATGGCGACTCGACCCCGCAACACCATGTAGAGCGCGTCGGCCTCGTCGCCTTCGTTGAACAGCACGTCGCCACGAATGAGGTGCCGCTCGCGCCCGTGACCGGCGAGCGAACGCAGCACATCGGGGGGAGCTTCGGCGAAAAAATCGGTACGAGCGAGAAGGTCTTCGTGAGCCATGCGGATCGAACGGTACTACCCTCGCCCTCGTGCCGCCTCCCCGACCCGACATCGTGTGGACCATCGTGGTCGCGGGCGGTACCGGACAACGCTTTGGTGGCGCGAAGCAGTACGAGCACGTCGGCCCGCTGCGGGTGGTCGATCATGCGGTCGAGACGGCTCGGGCGATGAGTGTTGGGGTGGTGTTGGTGGTGCCGCCTGGCGATGTTCTGCGCGAACGCGCGGTGGCCGGCGGAACGACGCGTAGCCAGTCGGTTCGCGCAGGGCTCGAAGCGGTTCCCGCTGAGGCGACCATCATTTGCGTGCATGACGCAGCTCGCCCGTTCGCCACAACCGACCTCTTCCACGATGTGATCACAGCTGTGCAGGCAGGCGCCGATGGCGCCGTGCCGGGTGTGCCGGTGTCTGACACCATCAAGCGCATCGACCCCGATGGCAACGTGGTCGAGACGCCGCCGCGTGAGTCGCTGGTGGCCGTGCAGACTCCGCAGGCGTTTCGAGCTGCGGCCCTGCGTGCAGCCCATGCGTCGGCAACAGAGGCGACCGACGACGCTGCATTGGTCGAAGCTGGTGGCGGGCATGTTGTCGTGGTCGCCGGTGACCCCACCAACCGCAAGCTCACCCACCCCGACGACCTCGTCTGGGCGCGCCGGCGCATCGCCGAGGAGTTGCGTTGACGGTCCCCAGCATTCGGGTCGGGCAAGGTTTCGACATCCACCGTTTCTGCGACGACGCCGACCGCCCACTGGTGTTGGGCGGGGTGCGCTTCGAAGGCGAACGCGGTCTGGCTGGGCACAGCGACGCCGACGTGATCGCTCACGCGGTCACCGATGCCCTCCTCGGCGCTGCCGCACTGGGTGACATCGGCGAGCACTTCCCTGACACCGACCCGCAGTGGCGCGGCGCGAACTCGCTCGACCTGCTTCGCCATGCGGCGGCGCTCGTGGCCGAACAGGGCTGGTCGATCGGCAACATCGACTGTTCGGTGGTGTGCGAGCGTCCCAAGCTTGCGCCGCGTCGCGCCGACATGCAGCGCTTGCTCAGCGATGCGGCCGGGGCGCAGGTCACGGTGAAG
>JAYTNH010000081.1:0-5901 GCA_043748395.1 Ilumatobacteraceae bacterium
CTGATTGGCCGATCCGGCGGCGGGAGTGGTCGGCGCTGACCCGACTGACGACTGGCATGCAGCGACGACCACGCTCAGAGCGACGGTCTGGAACACGCGGCACCAGCGAGTAGACCTGCCTGACACGGAACCTCGCACATCCACCAACATCGGCACCGTTTGGGTACTTTATAGGGTTTGTCCGGGTAGTTCGGGTTGCGTCACGAGGGCAGTCTCAGGTCGGAGAGATCGGGGATACGCTGCGACGTTGTGAAAGCTCTCCGTCGCGCTCTGGTGGCGTTGTCGTTGGCTGCGTCGCTCGCCGCCGGCATTCAGCTGCGGGGTCAAGGGGGAGTCCCTCCGCAAGAGGGCGGCTGGCGCGAAGTGACTGATCCGCCGGAATGAACATCGCCGCACCGAACATCGCCGGAGTCAGCGGTTGCGGGGTCACCGGTAGCAGGGTCGTAGCGCATCTGGTCGGCGCCGGCCTGCGGCTCGCCGTGTTCGACTCGCAGCCAGCGGTAGCGCGCCGGGTGGCGCAGTCCCACGGGGTGGTCACCGTGCCCGAAAGCGCCGATCTCGCTGCCACCGACGTGGTGGTGTTGTGCCAGCCGGCGCCCCACGAACCGACTGCCGCCGAACTGCTCCGCTCCGGGGTCACGGTGGTGTCGATCGCCGACGATGTCACCGATGTCGAGCGTCTGCTCTCGCTGCACGAGCTCGCCGTGCGCCACAGCGCGACGTTGGTGGTCGGGGCGGCGATGTCTCCCGGTTTCTCCGGCTTGCTGGCACGGTCCTTGGCATCACAGATCCCCGTTCTCGAAGAGTTGCACGTGGCGGTGCACGGCACGGGCGGGCCTGCCTGCGCCCGTCAGCACCACACCGCATTGGGTGACTCGTCGCAGTCGTGGCACGACAACGAGTGGCTCGAACGCCTTGGCGGTAGCGGTCGCGAGCTGTGCTGGTTCCCAGAGCCGATCGGAGCGCGCGACTGTTACCGAGCAGCACTGCCCGACCCCATGCTGCTGCACCTCGCTTTTCCGCAGGTGTCGCGTGTGTCGGCCCGTGTGTCGGCCACACGTCGCGACCGACTCACGGCGCGCTTGCCCATGCTCACCCCGCCGCACCGCGAAGGCGACCTCGGCGCCGTACGCGTCGAGGCGCGCGGCTGTGACAACTCCGGCGCGCGTCTTACTGCCATCATGGGCGCGTCAGGGTTCGCTGCCGACATCGCTGCTGCCACGGCCGCGGCAGTTGTCTTGGGATGCATCCACTCCCCCCCGGTGCCGGGTGTGCACGTCGTCGGTGGCGAGTCGCTGGCCGCGCTCGACCTGTTGAGACGTTCGATGCAGTTCGGTGTGAAGGTGCAAGAGTTCACCGGCGTGCCGCATGCCATGAACTGGTAGCCCGTGAGCAATGTCGACCTCCATCGCCAGGTGACCGCCAAGCTGAAGCGGGTCGAGCAGCGTTACACGTATCGGCGTCGGCAGATCGTCGAGCTCCTGTACAACATGGGCCAACCGGTGCACATCCCCGAGATCCTGCAGGCCAACCCATCGCTTGCGCAGAGCTCGGTGTACCGCAACCTGGCCGTGCTCGAACAGGCCGATGTGGTGCGCAGGGTGATCACCTCCGATCCGCACGCTCGGTACGAACTCGCCGAGGACCTCACCCATCATCATCATCACCTCATCTGCACCGGTTGCGGTGCAGTGCACGATGTCGTTCTGCCCGGCGACGTCGAGCACATGCTCGACGAGTCACTCGAGGGTGTAGCGCGCAGCAACGGGTTCACATTGGCGCAACACCGGCTCGATCTGCTCGGGCTGTGCGCTTCTTGTCGCGGTTCGGCGTCGCAGCACGCTGACACACTCGGTTGAATGATGGGTACATGAACCTGAACGAGACCATGCAGATCCCCTGGCTACCGGCCGGCCACACCATGGTGCTGCCCGGCAGGGGCGAGGTGTTCTACCGCCATCACCAGCACCCCGACGCCGCTGCCCCGACGCTGTTGTTGCTGCACGGCTGGACTGCCAGTGCCGACCTCCAGTTCTTCACGGCCTACGAGGAGTTGGCTGCGAACTACTCGTTCATCGCGATCGACCATCGCGGCCACGGTCGAGGCATGCGTCCGACCGAGCGCTTCGAGTTGGAAGATGCAGCCGACGACGCCGCAGCGCTCGTCGAGTCATTGGGTGTTGGCCCGGTGGTCACCGTCGGCTACTCGATGGGCGGTCCCATCAGCATGCTGCTCACCCGCCGGCACCCGCATTTGGTGCGGGGTTTGGTGGTGCAGGCAACGGCCCTCGAATGGCGGTCAACTCGCCTCGAGCGGTTCCGTTGGAAGACAATGCACCTCGTCGGCCCTCTGCTGCGTTCGTGGGCGTGGCCCCGTACCATTCGGTACGGCATTCGCAAGCTGCTCGGCCCCGGCCACGCCGTGGAGCAGTACACACCCTGGCTGCTCGGCGAGATGCGGCGCGGTGACACGTTCAAAGTCGTCGAGGCCGGCCAGGCACTGAGCCGCTACGACGCTCGGCCGTGGGCATCGACGTTGGGCAAGCCGGCGGCGTCGCTCATCATTACCGCCGACCGGCTCGTGAAGCCGCGCAAGCAGCGAGCGTTGGCCGATGCGCTGAACGCCGACGTCATCGAACTCGACGGCGATCACCTGTCGGCAATGGTGCACCCTCACGAGTACGCCAAGATCACCGTGCAACTGATTCAGCGCGTGCTTGGCTAATTGTTCGAGGACTGAGCCTCACAGGCTGTCGGCGGCCGAGCCCTGCAGGTGCGTCTCGATCTCGTCGAGCCGATTGGTCATTCGTTCGAGCGCCTTGGTGACACGTTCGAGTTGCTCACCGAGCTCGTCGGTGGTGGGCACATCATCGAGCGAACGACGCACGCTGGCCAACTCGCGCGCCAAGAACTCGGTGTCGAACTGGGTGCGCTCGGCAACACGCCGATCGTTCTCGGACTGGACGCGGTCGCGCCGTTCTTGGCGGTTCTGGGCGAGCAGGATGAGCGGAGCGGCGTAAGCGGCCTGGGTGGAGAAGGCCAGGTTGAGCAGGATGAACGGGTACTTGTCCCAGCGCAATGACAAGAACAGCACGTTGAGCAGAATCCACAGCACCACGATGACGGTCTGGATGACCAAGAACCGCGCGGTGCCCAGGGTGCGCGCGATCGACTCGCTGAAACGACCGAAAGCCTCGGAGTCGTAGTGCACCCCGAGCCGTTGCTGGCGTGGAGTGGTGAGATCTTCGCGGCGCTTCATGGCCGCACCTGCACCTGACGGCGTTGGCGCCAGCCGGCGGGCAGCGTGCGGTCGAGCACGTCGTCGACCGTGATCGCGCCGAGCAGGCGGCCGGCTTCGTCGCAGACGCCGAGCGCGAGCAGGTTGTAGCTGGCCAGCCGCTCGGCAACCTCGCGCTCAGGCAGGTCGGGGGTGATGGTGGGCTCTTGTTGCAGGCAGCGCCCGATCTCCATGTGCGGGGCCTCGCGGAGCAGGCGCTGGAAGTGCACCACCCCCAGGTAGGCCCCCGTCGGTGGCTTGAACGGCGGCTGCACCACAAACACCTGCGTAGCAATGCTGACCAGCCAATCGGGGTCGCGGATCTCGGCGAGCGCCTCGGCCACGGTGGCGGTCGGGCCGAGGATCACGATGTCGGGGGTCATGAGCGCGCCGGCGGTTCCCTCGGCATACGACAGCAGCCTGCGCATGACGTCGGCATCTTCTTCGTCCATCGCATCGAGGATCTGCGTGCGTTGTTCGCCGGGCATCTCGGCCAGCAGGTCGGCGAGGTCGTCGTACTCCATCTCCTCGAGCACGTTGACGAGGCGTTCGAGATCGAGACCCTCGATGATGCGGAGCTGCTCGCTCTCGGGGAGCTCTTCCAACAGGTCGGCGAGGCGCTCGTCGTCCATCGCCTCGGCCAACTGCTTGCGATGGGTGAGCGGCATGGCGCGCACGAATCCGGCAACATCGCTGGGGTGCATGTCGCGCATGCGGGCCGCTTCGGCCGCCATCTCGGCCCCGGCGACGGTGATGAACAGTGCGGGCACGTCGGCGAAGTCGACCAAGCGGTAGCTGGGGCGTCGACGCAGCAAACTGCGACGCGCAAGCCGGACCTTGGCAGGCTCCCACCACAGTTGGCGGCCGTCGGCGTTGGCGCGCAGTGCAACATCGCTGATCGTTTCGTCACCGACGCGCTTGTCGATGACATCGCGGCCGATGAGCACTTCGCCCGGGCGCGGCTTGAACGGGTTGAGGTCGACGTCCCAGCTGCGGAGGCGGGCACCGTCGCTGTCGAGTGATGCGAGTCGCGCGGCATTGACGAAGATGCGTCGGCGTTGGGCGGTGGCGACGAAGCCGAGCACCCGCGGCGTGCGCGTATCGCCGGCGGGAACGACGACGATGTCGTCGATTCGGCCGATGGTGGAGCCACCGGCATCGAGCAAGGGCAAGCGCATCACCCTGAACGCGTAGATGAGATCGCCTGCCATGCCGGCAAGGCTACCCCTCGCCAGCCCGTCGATCGGGGCGCATGTGGGCTGGTGTCAGACGGGGGACGAGACCTGCACCAGCGTGTCACTGAATGCCACGCCGCCGCCCCAGTCGGTGAGCGTGTCGTTGGTGAGCGCGTTGGCGACTTTGCCGTCGGGGTGCTGTGCGCTCCACCAGCCGAACGGAATGGCGACCACACCCGGACGCAGCCGATCGGTGACCCGCGCCGGCAGTCGCACCGTGGCCCGGTCGTTGTGCACCTCGACGCAATCGCCATCGCTGATGGCACGAGCCGCAGCGTCGGCGGCGCACAGCTCGATGTACGGGCCGCCCTCGAGCGGGCCGTGCTTGGGCAGGTGCGAGTAACCCGAGTTCAGAAAGCGAGTGTGCTGCTTGGGGGTGAGCAACATGAGCGGGAACCGTGCCGCCAGGACGGGGTCGCCCGCCGGTGATTCGCGCGGCGCGACGAACGTGGGCAGCGCTGGCTGTCCCATGCTCACGAGCGCCGTGCTCACCAACTCGACCCGGCCCGACGCAGTAGGAAACACGCCGTCGGCGAACGGTCGGCCGTCATCTGGGTAGGGCACGCGTACGAAGCCGTCGGCGCGCAGGGTGTCGACGTCGACATCGGGGAGCGAATCGCGGATGACTGTGAGGTCGTCGTGGAACAGCGCCGGCTCGGTGAAGCCCATTGCACTCGCCAGTCGGCGATGCAATTCGCTGTTGCTCACCGACTCGCCGACCGGGGCGATGGCGGCCTCGTTCCAGCCGAGCCAGAGGTGACCCCACGATGGCACCACATCGGTGGCCTCGATCTGCGTGGTTGCGGGCAGCACGATGTCGGCGTACCGGGCGGTGTCGGTGATGAACTGGTCGTGCACCACGGTGAACAGGTCGTCGCGCATCATGCCGCGCCTGATCAGTTCGGCGTTCGGCGTGACGACCAGCGGGTTCGCGTTCCACACCAACATCGCCGTGATCGGAGGGTCGAGCGTGTGGTCGGTGAGGATTTCGCCGAGCCTGCTCATGTTGAGCCAGCGCGGCGCACGGCCAGCCAGCAGGTCGGGGCGGACGAGTGCGTCGCCGTCGACGAGTTGATCGGTCCACACTCCGGCCGAGCGGGCGATGCCGCCACCGCGGTATTGCCAGTCGCCCACCAGCGCAGGCAGGCAGGCGAGCGTGCGGAAGAACATCGCCCCGTTCTCGTGGTGTTCGGCGCCAACCAACGTGCGAATGGTGGTGGGTCGGATGGTGCCATACAAGGTGGCCAAGCGCTCGATGGTGGCGACGTCGAGCCCGCAGCTCGCCGCAGCCCGCGCGGGGGTCCACTCGGCAACATGCGCGGCAAGTTCGTCGAAGCCGAGCGTGTGCGCCGCCACCCAAGCGACATCGGTGAGACCATCGCGGATGAG
>JAYTNH010000082.1:0-7947 GCA_043748395.1 Ilumatobacteraceae bacterium
CGGCGCCGGCACCACGCCGCCCTGTTTCCCCGTCACCATGCCCAGATGGCTGCCACCGAACTCGATGCCCGTCTCGCCCACCATCACCAGCACGTTGCCCGCCTGCTTGAGATCGGGGGTGACCACCCGGTCGGCGTCGGGTACGTGGGCGATGGCCGTGATCACCAGCGTTGGCGGCACGGCGTGGCGCAGGCCGTCGGAGCCGAGGTACTCGTTGTTCAGCGAGTCCTTACCGCTCACGAACGGAGCGCCGTGGGCGATCGACGCTGCGCAACACCCTTCGACCGCAGCGACCAGTTCGCCCAGCGTCGAGGGACGACGCGGGTCGCCCCACGAGAAGTTGTCGAGCAGCGCCACCGCATCGGGATCGGCACCCACGGCAACGACGTTGCGAATGGCTTCATCGACCACTGCGTGGGCCATGCGTTCGGGGTCGAGTACGCCCATCCACGGGTTGACACCGATGCCGATCGCGATGCCGTGTCGATCGCCAGGATGGGCAAGCACGACGCCGTCGGCGTGTCCGTCGCGTTGTGGCCCGACCAGCGGCCTCACCACCGTGCTACCGAGGATCTCGTGGTCGTAGCGGCGAATGACCGACTCTTTCGAGGCGATGTTCGGATGGCCGAGCAGTTGCAACAGTACGCCGATGGGGTCGTCGCACAGCGGTGCTGGCTGGGCGGCGCGAGATGCCTGCACCGGTTCGGCCATCATCTGCCTGGTGGGACGTCCGTCGTGGAGGAACTTCGTGTCGAGCTCGAGCACCACCACCTCGCCGGAACGCACAGTGAGCATGCCGTCGCCGGTGAACGTCCCGAGTGAGGTTGCTTCCACCTGATGTCGTGCGCAGCGTGCCTGTATGGCAGGCCATGCCGTAGGAGCAACAGCAAGGACCATCCGCTCTTGCGCCTCGCTGAGCCAGATCTCCCAGGGGCTCAGCCCCGGGTACTTCAGCGGTGCCAGCGCCAGGTCGACATCGGCTCCGACGCCTTCGGCCATCTCGCCGACCGCCGACGACAGCCCGCCCGCACCACAGTCGGTGATGGCGGTGAACAGCCCATCACATTCGGCAAGCACGTCGATGACCAGCTTCTCGGTGATGGGATCGCCGATTTGGACGCTGGCGCCGGCAACGTCGCCGGTGGTGGCATCCATGGTGGCGCTCGAAAACGTGGCACCGCGAAGTCCGTCGCGGCCAGTGCGACCGCCGAGCACGACCACGAGGTCGCCGGCTTGCGGACCTGGCAGGGGAGCAGTCTCGGCGGCGATGCCGATGCAGCCCGCGTAGACGAGCGGATTGGCCACATAGCCGGGGTCGTACAGCACGGCGCCGGCCACTGTGGGGAGGCCGATCTTGTTGCCGTAGTCGGCAACCCCGGCGATGACCCCCGCCGACACGAGCCGCGGATGCAGCACCCCTTCGGGAAGGCGATCGGCCGGCAGATCGGTGGGGCCGAAGCACAAGATGTCGGTGATCGCGATGGGTCGATGAGCTGCACCCATCACATCGCGGATCACACCACCCACACCGGTGTTGGCGCCGCCGAACGGTTCGATGGCAGAGGGGTGGTTGTGTGTCTCGGCCTTCACGGCGATGGTGACGCCGGGCACGAACGACACGATGCCGGCATTGCCCACGAAGGCGCTGCGCAGGAACGGCGCCCCGATCGATTCGGTGGCGTCACGAAGCTGGCGCATGAGCGGCAGCACCGTGGTGCCATCGGGGTACGTGATGTCGGCGCGAAACGTCTTGTGCGCACAGTGCTCGCTCCAGGTTTGCGCCAGCGTCTCGAGCTCGACGTCGGTGGGATCTCGTCCGATCGACGCGAAGTGTGCTGCGACCACGTGCAGTTCGGCGAGGTCGAGCGACAAGCCGCGTTCGCGATTGACGGCGAGCAGTGAAGCGTCATCGAGCCCGTCGAGATGAACGCGTTCGACCGTGTGATCGGCGGCTGCTGTGCCATCGACGAAGTGCGGCTCGATGGGTGCCGCTGCCCACCGCTCGATCACGGCGTTGCAGAGCAGTCGCCTTGCGAGCACACGATGGTCGGCTTCGCTGAGGTTGCCGCTGAGCTGGTAGTTCATACCCGTAGCAGCGTTGATCAGCGGGACGCCCACGCGTCGTGCGGCCTCCACGACAGCGGTGGCAACAGCGTCGGTGACCCCCGGTAACAGGGCCGTCTCGAGCCCGCTGCTGGGGGTATCCCACGTGCAAGTTTGCAGCAGGGAGTCGACCAATACCGCCTCGAGCGCGAGGCGATGCTCGGCACTGAGCGAGCCTTCAAAGAACACGATGTCGGCGACCTCGATCGAGTCGACGTGGTGCATGGCGAGGGCGTGGGCGTCGGCCAGCAAAACGGCTGAGCGTGGGTCTGGGTCGACCGTGCGAATCGTCACACGCGTCACCTCAGGCACGTCATCGACCATACGGATTGCGCGCTGAGTGGCCCCGGCAGGTGGACGAAAAGTAAGCCTACGCGCCACGGTGACGGCCATCGACGACGGAGTTCCTACACTCGCCGACAAGGAGGTTCGAACAATGGGCAAGCTCGATGGCAAGGTGGCAGTAGTTGTTGGGGGGCACAGCGGTTTCGGAGAGGCGATCACTCGCCTGTTCGCCGCTGAGGGCGCTCACGTGGTGATCGCCGCGAGGCGCGCCGACCTGGTGGCCGAGGTCGCCGCGTCGGTGGGTGGCACGGGGTTGTCGTGCGACATCACCGTCGATGAGCAGGTCGAGGCCGTTGCGGCCGACACGCTTGCACAACACGGCCAGATCGACATCGCCGTCAACTGCGCCGGATTCGCCGACTCGACTCCCGTCTGCGACCTGACGGCAGCGAAGCTCGAGGCGATGCTGTCGGTGCAGCTCACCGGCGCGCTCTACTGCATGCGTCACTTCGGCAACGCAATGGCAGCGAACACCGACGGTGGGGCGTTCTTGTCGCTCTCCTCGCTCACCGCCCACAATCCGGCCGCCGGTCAGGCCGCGTACGCTTCGGCGAAGGCCGGGGTCGAGTACGCCACCAAGATCGCAGCCGTCGAGTACGGCGCCAAGGGAGTTCGCTTCAACACGGTAGCCGCCTCGTTGATCGAGACCCCGATGACGGCCGGCATCTTCACGATGGCGCCGGCTATCCAGGCGATGCGGGAGGTCACGCCGCTCGGGCGCATGGGCACCTGCGACGACATCGCCCGCGCCGCGCTCTTCCTGTGTGGCCCCGACGGCTCGTACATCACCGGTCAGACGCTGTGCGTCGACGGCGGTGCTTCGCTCACCATGCTGCCCTCGCCACTCATGTTCGGCGACGCGTACCGGCGCTGGCAGGAGACGCAGGCCTGATCTGTCCATGACCAGCCGTTTCGACGTCGTGGTGGTTGGTGCGGGCTCGGCTGGAGCCGTGCTTGCCGCACGCCTCAGCGAACGGCCGGACCGGTCGGTGTTGTTGCTCGAAGCGGGTCCCGACTACACCATGTCCGGAACGCCGCACCACATCGCCGGATCGTCGTTCAACGATGCCAAGTCGTTGCCCGAGCACGTGTGGCCGGCACTCACCGCTGTGCGGAGTCCCGGTCAGTTGCCGCGTCCGTACGTGCGCGGCAAGGGAGTGGGCGGCTCGTCGTCGATCAATGCAATGATCGGCTTGCGGGGCGAGCCCGACGACTACGACGAGTGGGAACGTGACCTCGGCTGCGCTGGGTGGAACTGGGGTGCTGTCGAGCCCTGGTTCGACCGTATCCCCATACCGCTGCAGCGCGCCGACCGACGCGAGTGGGGAGCCGTCAACCGGGCGCTCGTCGAGGCCGAGCCGAACACCGAACGAGCATCGCTCACGCGCACGGTCGGCGGCCGGCGCGCATCGACCAACGACGTGTACCTCGAGCCGGCCAGAGCGCGCCCGAACCTCACCATTCGTGGAGACACATTGATCGACCGCATTGTGCTCGACGGTGTTCGTGCAGCGGGCGTGGTGCTCGCAGATGGCACTGAGATTCCCGCCGGCCAGGTCATCGTGTGCGCCGGGGCCATTCACACCCCCGCGCTGCTGCTGCGCAGCGGCGTCGAGCGCGAAGGCGTCGGCCTCAATCTTCACGATCACGCGGCGTTCCCGATCATGCTGCAACTGGCCGACGAGTACATCGGTGATCCCGCCTCGCTACCCATAGCGGTGCTGCTTCGGGCATCGTCCACCACTGGGCATCATGATCTGCAGGTCGTGCCGATGGATCATGTCGACCGCGATGTGCCCTCGCTCGGGCTTGTCATGGGTGCGCTCATGCGGGTGCATTCACGTGGCTCCATTCGATTGGCGAGCCCCGACCCGCACGTCGATCCGATTGTCGAGTTCGGCATGCTCACCGACGAGCGCGACGTACGACCGATGCGAGAAGCCATCGTGTTGGCCGAACGTTTGGTGTCGAGCCAACCCTTCTTCGACATCGCCGAAGTGTTGCCGTACGACGCCACCGATGCGGGAGTACGCGCTTCGCTGGGCGACTACGTGCATGCAGCCGGAAGTTGCCGCATGGGTCGCGCAGACGACCCGCTCGCTGTGGTCGATTCGCATTGCCGGGTGATCGGCTACCGCGGACTGGTGGTGTGCGATGCCTCCGTGATGCCGAATCTGCCGCGTGCGAACACCCACCTACCCACGGTGATGATCGCCGAGCGAATCGCCGCGACCCTCTAACAGCGACGCGATACCCCCCGGCCGCCGCGCTCTCAAGCAAACTCAGTCTCGGCTGCCGGCCGGCGTTGCGGCCGCCTCACCCTCGCTGCAGCTTCAACGGTCTGCGTTGGATGAGTGGCGAATGAAGGATCGCGCCGATGACCGGAGTGATGAGGTGTCTGCGGCGTCAGTGCAGTGGGAGGCGTCGACGCTGCGTCAGGGCTCACCGAACTCGAGTTCGCCGGCCTCGTGCGGCTGGCCGATGACCACCTCGTCACTCTCACCGGTCCGGGCCATCGCCGACCTGTACGTCAAGAACCTCGCGACGGCCGAGCTCGTGCGAGCGAGCATCGCCACCGACGGAACACAAGGGAACGGCGAGAGTGGGTTCGGCGTGATCAGCCCGGACGGGGGCTTCGTCGTGTTCATGTCCGACGCGACCAACCTTGTAGCGGGCGACACCAACGCGAAGACAGACGCCTTTCGTCACGACCTCACGACCCGCACCACGGTGCGGGTCAGCCTCGCGAACAGCGGTGCTCAGTCGAACGGCATCGTGTTCGCGACTTCGGTGGGTCTCGATGGTCGCCTCATCGCCTTTGTCTCATCGGCAACCAATCTCGTCGGCAATGACACGAACGCTTCGGTCGACGTGTTCGTACGCGACGTCGGGCAGAACTGAGTGCCGCCGCTCGCGTCGCGTCGCATGGCCTCTGCCCCGCTCACGCCATGCGCGCGTGCTCTGCCAGCGGGAAGATGGTGGGCCAGTCGGCGGCATCGGCGAGCGTCGCAGCTCGTTCGGCGTCGCTCATCGGAGCGTATTCGGCAGCGGCGCGCAGCACTTTGGGCAGGATCGTGACGTCTCCAGCGGTACAGATGGCGGCGATGCCCGAGGTGTCGAGTGCGAACCGTACGCCGGTAGTGATGTGCTCCTGATCGTTCCATGGCTCGTACCAGGTGGTGCTCGTCGGTTCCGTATCGCCCCAGGGTCGACGCGCGACCGCCTTGATTGCCATCACACCCGTGTCGCGGCGAGCGCACTCGGCGAGCAGTTCCGCGAGGTCGTCGGCGTACCGGGTGATCGCCAACGCGCCTGGATACACGGGAAGCATCACCGTGTCGAGATCCCATCGTCTCAGCGCGGTGAGTTGGGTGGCGGCGGTAGTGAGGTCGTGACCTGTTATGCCGACGAAACGTGTGAGGCCCTCGTCGCGTGCGGCGAGGATTGCCTCGATCGCCGGAGCGCGGCGGTCGAGTTCGGCCAGGTCGGTGACCCCGTGAGCTTGATAGAGGTCGAACGAATCGCAGCCGAGCCGCAGCAGCGACGTTTCGAGCTGCGCGCGTAGGCCGTCAGGGTTGGAGCGGTTCGACTTCTCGCCGATGAACAGTCGCTGGCGGATGGCCGGAATGAATGGGCCCACCACGACCTCGGCGCGACCGTACGAGGGCGCGATGTCGAGGTGATTCACCCCGTGATCGAGCGCCAGGTGCAGGGCGGCCTCGGTCGTTGCCGCATCGGTGTTCCAGAATGCAGCGCCGCCGAGCACGGCAATGGACGAGTGGTGTTCGGTGCGGCCGAGTCGCCGGGAGAGCATGGGGGTCATCCGCATGACCCTACGACGTGGTACAAGTTCATTCATGTCGAATCAATCGAGCTACACGCGGGGTCTGCACGAACTGGGCGACCGATGCTTCGCTTACCTGCAACCCGATGGAAGCTGGGGGTGGAGCAATGCCGGTCTGGTGGTAGGCGACGGTGCGTCGCTGCTGGTCGACACGCTGTTCGACCTGAAGCTGACTCGACAGATGCTCGACTCGATGGCGACGGCGACCCAGCAGGCTCCCATCGCCACCTTGGTCAACACACATGCCAACGGCGACCACTGCTACGGCAACCAACTCGTCGAGGGGGCACAGATCATCGCCTCGGTCGCCACCGCCCACGAGATGACCGAGGTTCCGCCGTCGATGATGGCCGCGCTGAACCAGGCACCCGGTGAAGTGGGCGAGCTCTTCCGTGGCTTCTTCGGAGCCTTCGAGTTCGAGGGCATTGAAGTACGCATGCCCGACCGCACGTTCGAGGGTCGGCTCGAGGTCGAGGTGGGCGGTCGGATGATCGAGCTCATCGAGGTCGGTCCGGCACACACGGCCGGCGACACGTTGGCCTACGTGCCCGACGCCCGCACCATCTACACGGGCGACATCTTGTTCATTGGCGGCACGCCCATCGTGTGGGCCGGGCCCCTGAGCAACTGGGTGGCAGCATGCGACCTGATGTTGGGGATGGACCTCGACGTGGTGGTGCCAGGCCATGGTCCACTCACCGACAAAGCGGGTGTTGTTGCGGTGCGCGACTATCTCGCCTTCGTCGACGGGGCCGCAACGGCGCATCACGCCGCTGGCATCGACGCATGGGAGGCCGCGCGCAGCATCGCCCGCGACATTGGGGCGCGCCCCGAGTTCAACGGGTGGGGTGAGTTCGGCCGCATCACCGTGAACGTCGACACCGCCTATCGCTCGCTCGACCCCGACTACCAGACGCCCAACGTGGTCGAGCAGTTTCGCCGCATGGCCGAACTCGAGTCGAGCCCGTAACCCGCCCGCCCGCCCCCGACCGAGCCCGACCAAGCAGCGTTTGCCGACTATTGCACACGGGTTGTGGTTTCGGCTCCAAACGCCGGGCATGGCTGGCAGCGTTTGCCGACTATTGCACACGGGTTGTGGTTTCGGCTCCAAACGCCGGGTCGCGGGCGGGCGACGGGGTTGGGGCTATGTGTTCACGCGGGAGAGTTCGTCGGCGATCGGTGGTGGGCCGCGACGTGTGCGCTGCCGGCCCGAGCGGGTGGCCACCGAGCGGCGAACAGCGAGCACCCAGCCGACGACGACGGCCACACTGAAGATGAACCACTGCATCGCATAGCCGAGATGCGGTCCCTCCGACAGGGTGGGCGCGGGCAGTGGTTGTAGCGCCGGGTCAGTGGTGGTCGTCTGTTCGACGTACATCGCAACCAAACGCCCGCCGAATTGGGGATTGAGCTTGTCGAGGTCGATGCGTCGTACCTCGGTGAGCGTGACGCCGCTTGCGTCCTCTGGCTGGCCGAGGCCGCGCTGCGCACCGACTCGCAGCACACCAGTGAGGGCGACCCGGCCGTCGGGTGGTGGACCGGGCTTGTTGCCCTCGGCTGCGAATCCCCGGCTGACCAGCACGACCGAACCATCGTCGAGTTGCAGCGGGTCAACCACATTGCGACCGTTCTGTGAGTTCTGAGCGCGGTTCACC
>JAYTNH010000083.1:0-8241 GCA_043748395.1 Ilumatobacteraceae bacterium
GCCCGACGATGCCGTCGACCTGCAGTGAGTTCGCGGTCTGGTATGACTTGACGGCCACATCGGTTGCGGCATCGAACGCGCCGTCGGTCAATGCCGTGCCGAAACCGCCGGCGGTGAGTTGCGACTGCAGACACGACACCTGCTCGCCGGTCGACCCGACCTTGAGTACCTCGGTGATGCTGCAGTCGGCGGTCGCCGTCGACGCAACAGTGGACGAGGGAGCCACATCGCCATCGACGATGTCGGTGACCTCGAGTGGGGTGTCGGTGGCCGTGGGGACATCACCCGACGCCGGTGTGGTCGCCGCAGCGGGTGGTGCAGTCGGTGGCGCGCTTGCCGGTGCCGAACCGGACCGGTCGCCGTCGGTGAGCTGGGCCAGTCCCACCAGAACCAGCATGCCCACGAGGGCCGCTGCGAGTACCCGATAGCTACGCGACATGAGGCAAGTCTACGAGCGAGGCTCGCGCTGCACCGGCGCGGACATGATGGCGAGCGCGACGCCGAGGCCGAGCGACGGGCGGAACGTGGCGATGAAGCGCCCCTGCTGCACCGCCGGCTTGGGCAGGCTGATCACGTCGGGCCCGAGTGCTGAACACACCTCGTGGATGTCGACCACGTTCCACACGAATCCCCAGAACGCCGCCTCGGGCGACACGACAGCTGACGACTCGACCACCTCGACGATGACCTCACCGAGGCGGTGGAAGCCTTGCCGGATCGCTCCCGCTTCGCGGATGCGCTTGAGCGGTTCGCCGGTGGCCGACTCGATCGCCGCGCAGGTTCGGTCGAGCGACGATGTCATCACCACCAGGTGGTCGAACTCGGTAGCCCCCAGCGCGCCGCCATCGCCACCGCGCAGGGTTGAGAGATCGCTCGCCGCGTACGCGGCGGGATACGTGGACAGGCCATCGATGTGCGTGCAAGGCACCGGGAGGTCGGCCAGGCCCCACGCCACAACTCCATCCTCCACTCCACCCACAACTCCACCCTCCACTCCCCCGGCGCCGGGCACGAACCGCATGCGAACTCCGCCCACCTGGGCGATGTTGTCGACAACCGTGAGCCCGATGTGTTGCCACTTCTGCACCGGCGCGCTGATGCTGAGCTCGACGATGGCGGTCATGCCAGGTGCTCGACACCGAGTTGCCACGCGAAGAACGACAGCACGTCGGCGCCCTCGTCGACTCGCATGGTTGCCGGCTTGCCGACGCCGTGGCCGGCACGCCCGGCTTGGAGCAACAGGATCGGTTGGTCGGCTTGCGATGCGCTCGCCTCGACCATGCGCGCGGCCATCTTGCGGGCATGCAACGGATCGACGCGGCTGTCGCCCTCGGCAGTGGTGAACAGCACTGCCGGGTACTCGGCGCCATCGACCACTCGATGGTAGGGCGAGTACGCGTAGATCCACTCGAAGTCGTCGGCAATGTCGGGGTCGCCGTACTCGTCGGTCCAGAGCCGAGCGATGAGGAACTGCGGGAACCTGACCATGTCGAGCAGCGGCACGGCACACCACACGGCTCGGGCAAGGTCGCGACGTTGGGTGAGCGCAGCACCCACCAGCAGCCCGCCGTTCGAGCCACCGGCGATGGCCAGCAGTTCGCGTGAGGTGTACCCGCACGCGACCAGCCAGTCGGCTGCGGCGTGGAAGTCGTCGAACACGTTCTGCTTGTTGCCGCGACGGCCGGCGTGATGCCACGCTTCGCCGTGCTCGTAGCCGCCACGTAGGCCGGCGATGGCGTACACCCCACCTGCCGCGCACCACGCCGCGAGGTTAGGCATCCAGGCGGGTGATTCGCTGATGGCGAACCCGCCGTAGCCGGTGAGCACCAGTGGAGCTGTAGCCGACGGCACGACGTCGGCGCGATGCACCACGAACATGCCGATCTCGGTGCCATCGGCCGACGCATACGACACGTGGCTGACCGCAAGATCGGGCAGCACGGTGGGGTCGGGGGCGTCGGGCCGCCACGCCTCGACACCGTCGGCCGCGGTGTATCGCAGCACGCGGGGAGGCGACTGGAACGAGGCGACCGTGAGGAAAGCTCGATCGTCGTGGGCGTCGAGTGATTGCACTGCCGTGACGCCGAGGTCACCGATCGGCTGCCCACCAGTGCCATCGAGGTTCCAGCACTCCACGGTGTCTATAGCGGCGCGACTCGCAACCACCAGCACTGTGTCGCCGAAGCTCACGAGCGCACCGAGCACCACATCGCGTTCGGCCACCACGGTGCTCCATAGCGCCGGTGCTACCAGCGGCGCTGCCACGACGCGTCCGTTGGGGGCATCGAGCGTGGTGACCCCCACCAAGTGGTCACCGTGGAAGACCAGTGAGGTCTGTGCCTCGGTTCCCGCGACGACGGTGGTCCATGTACCGGTCGCCACATCGAGCAGGTGGGCATCGATGCGTCCCCAACCCACCAACATCTGCACCAACACGTACCGACCGTCGCGAGACGCGCTGACGTCGGGCCACGACTGTGGGGTCGGCAAGGTGTCGAACACGACTGCATCGTCGGCCGGGTCGGACCCCAAGCGGTGGAAGCGAACATGGCGGTGGTACTGGTCGTCGACCGGGTAGCGGGTGTACCAGAAGCCGCTGTTGTCGGGGAGCCACGCCACGCTGGCGGCGCGCGTATCGGTGATGGTGTCGCCGAGGTGCTCGCCAGTGTCGACTCGCAGCACATGCAGCACGCTGTCTTCGGTGCCGCCCTCGCTGATGCCGTACGCCACCAGGCTGCCATCGGGCGATGGGTGATACCAGTCGATCGCCGCAGCACCATCGTGGGCCAGCAGCGCCGGATCGACGAGCGTGCGCGGCTCGGCGTCGGCATCGGTGGCCGAACACACGATCAGCGCGAACTGGTCGGCGCCTGCGGCACGCTCGATCGCGAACAAATGCTCGCCGCGCACCTCGACAGCCAGCACGGTGGGCAAGGCGGTGAGCGCGGACAGCCGCTCGTGCCAGCGGGCGCGCGTGGAGCGGGCATCGAGCGCCTCGCGTGTGCGTTGATTGTGGGCTGCTACCCAGGCTGCGGTCTCGGGCGAATCGCCGTCTTCCAGCCACCGATACGGGTCGGCCACGGTGACGCCATGAATGACGTCGACCTCGGCGCCCCGCCTACTGGCCGGCGCACGAGGTATGGATGACTCAGCCACGCCCCATGTTGGGACGCTTGCCGTGGTTTGCCTTGCTGCGGCGCAGCTTTGCTTTGCGCTTCTTGGTCTTCTTCGACATGGTGGTCAAGCCTATTGGGCGCCGGCTCGAATTCCCCTGGCCCGTGCGGTCATTCGCGGCGAGACCATGCCAGCAACCGATCGAGGCTCCAGGTGTTGATCACTCGGTCGATGGGAACGTCGCATTCGGCAGCACGGTCGCAGCCGAGCGGCTGCCATTCGAGCTGACCGGTGGCGTGCGCGTCGCTGTCGATCGAGAACACACAACCCAGTTCGATCGCCCGGCGCAACATCGGCCGCGGGGGGTCGAGCCGCTCGGGTCGACAGTTGATCTCGACCGCGGTGTTGTGTTGCACGCACGCGTTGAACACGACATCGACATCGAACGTCGACGGCGGTCGCTTGTCGATCATGCGACCTGTGCAATGGCCGAGGATGTCGACATGCGGCGACGACACCGCGCGCACCAGGCGCGCCGTCATCTGCCGGTACTCCATGCGTAGCTTGCTGTGCACGCTGGCGACCACGATGTCGAGTTCGGCCAACACGTCGTCGTCGTGGTCGAGTGAGCCGTCCTCGAGGATGTCGACCTCGATGCCGCTGAGGATGCGGAACGGAGCGAGTCGCTGGTTGAGTTCGGCGACATCGGCGACTTGCTGTTCGAGCCGTTCGCGGCTGAGGCCATGAGCGATCGCGAGCCGGGGCGAATGGTCGGTGAGCACCATGTACTCGTGGCCCAGCGCGATCGCAGTGGTAGCCATCGACTCGATCGTGGCACCACCGTCGCTCCATAGGCTGTGCAGGTGGCAATCACCCCTGAGCGCCGCACGGTACCGTCGCCCGCCCTCGGTCATGGCGATCTGCGACGTCGCTTCGAGCGTGTCGAGGTAGTCGTTCGGGCCGCCGTCGAGCGCCTGCTTGATCACCTTGGCCGACGAGTCACCAATACCATCGAGACTGGTGAGCGTGCCTGCCAGCGCTCGCTGCGCGATCTCGTCGGGCGGGGTGTTCTTCACCACATCGAGAGCACGCACGAACGCCTTCGCCTTGAACCCCGTGTCGTGAACACGATCGAGGCAATGCACCACCCGTTCGAGCGCTTGTACCGGCGTCATCGATCCAGTCTACGAGCCGCACCCCGGCCGACGTTGGCGCTGGATCTCAACCCCTCGGCGAGAATCGGCGCCAGCGTGGCAAACCGCAGGCGACCCGGCGACGGACTGTGCCGATCAGCCCGATTCCGGCAACCAGCGCAGCCGTTGCTCCGTAGGCGATTCCGTCTGGAGATGATCCGGTTGTCGGCAGCGAAGACGGCACCAGCACCGACACGGTCGAGGCTTGGGAGGTGACGGTCAACTCCGGCGTAGTGGTCGACCCGCCCGTGGAGGTCGGCGGCTCCGTCGGCCCAGTCGTGGTGGTCGGCGGCGGCTCGGTAGTCGTGGTTCCCGGCTCGGTAGTCGTGGTTGCCGGCTCGGTAGTCGTGGTTGCCGGCTCGGTCGTCGACGTCGTCGACGTCATCGTCGTCGTGGTCGTGGTGGTCGACTCCGTCGTGGTCGTGGTGGTCGGCTCCGTCGTGGTCGTGGTCGGCGGCGCGGTGGTCGTGGGCGGTTCGGGGATGTCGACGGCGGCGATCGCTCGGAGCAGCACCGGTTCACCACCGGTCACCAGTGTCTGTGCACCCTGTGGATCGGGTGCGGCCGGGGTGCCTCGGTACACCAACGCACCGCCCGGCCCAGCAGCAGTGGCGGCAATCGTCAACCGGCCTGCCACAGCCGCGATGGAAGCCGAGGCGGACCCGTCAGCACCGGTGATCAGTGCGAGTGGATCATCGACGCCGCCCACGAACACGGTGACCGTGGCACCTTCGATCGGGACGGAACCCGACCGCAACGACACCCTCAACAACACCCTCACTGAAACCCCCACTGAACCAACCTCGGAGACGTCCGCCGTCAACTCCCACGGCGCCGCGAATCGTCGCGCCTCGCCCTCGATCTCGTTCACCCGTTGTTGCAGGTCGGCCCGACCGGAGGCGCGCCCCACCATGTCGAGCGATGGCACCAACGGTGCACTGCCTGACGGACTGCGAGTCGTGCCCGCAGCATCCTGCGCGTAGTAGTGGAACACCACCCACATCGCGGCAGCGGTGAGGTTGTCGGTAGTGTCGCCGTAGCGCCACGTGAGGTATGCGCCGAGAGCGCCGCCGGGGTCGTTGGGGAACGACTGGCCGACGACGGACGACGGCTCGGTGATGGTGGGGTGCACGCCTCGGTTGAGCGTGCACGAGCCGACCCGAAACTGGCCCGACTCGTCGGCGAACAGCCATTGACCAGCCCAGATCGGGAACGGAGACCGACCGACGCCCGCGGTGTGGAAGTCGATCGCCAGGCCAGCGCAACGGTAGTCGCCCTCCAGATCGGCTCCGCCACTGAAGCTGGAATGGGCGACACAGTTCGACGGCACATCGCCGCCGAGCTGGCCCGCGCGAGCGAGAGAGGGAGCGCTGCAGGCCAACCCGACGACGAGAATCACAAGACGGAACTTCACGGAAGAAGGGGCGACTGCCGGCGCCCGGATTCGGCAAATCCCGACCTGCCCTCCCCCGCCGATAGCCTGCGGCCCGTCATGGAACGCTTCGGCCTGGTCGGCCTCCCCAATGCAGGCAAGAGCTCGCTGTACAACGCACTCACTGGTGGCGGCGCGCTGGCCGCTCCCTATCCGTTCGCCACGAAGGACCCCAACATCGGTGTCGCCAAGGTGCCCGACGAGCGAGTCGAGCGGCTGGGTGCGATGTCGAAGACCAAGGTGCTGGTGCATGCGTCGGTCGAGGTGGTCGACATCGGCGGCCTGGTGGAGGGCGCATCGAAGGGTGAGGGGCTCGGCAACAAGTTCCTCGCCAACATTCGCGAGGTCGACGCGATCGTGTTCGTGCTGCGGGCGTTCGTCGACGACGACGTCACCGGTCCGTCCGATCCGCTCGAGCACCTACGCGTCGTCGAGATCGAGCTGGCGCTCGCCGACCTCGAGACGGTCGAGAAGCGGCTCAACCAGGCCACCCGCCAGAGCAAGCTCGACAAGGGCTTGGGCGACGAGATCGAAGCGCTCCAGGCTGCCTACGATGCCCTCAGCGACGGCCGCCCGCTGTACCGGGCCGGCCTCAAGCCCGACCAGAAGGCTGTGCTTGCGCCGTACTTCCTGCTCACCAACCGCGCCGTACTCGTAGTCGTCAACGTCGGCGAGAACGACCTCGACCGCATCCCCGAACTGGAAGATCGGGTCCGCGCCGAAATGGTGTCGGCCGGCGACAACGTCGAGGTGGTCGGCATGTGCGTGCAACTCGAGGCCGAGGCGGCCACCATCGTCGATCCGGTGGAGCGGGCCGAGATGCTCGAGGGCTTCGGCCTCGGCGAGGGCGCCCTGTTCCGCATGGTGCGTTCGGCGTACCACCTGCTGGGCATGCGCACGTACCTCACCACCGGCGAGAAGGAAACGCGGGCGTGGACGTTCTACGCCGGTTCCTCTGCACCCGAATGTGCCGGTCGCATCCACACTGATTTCCAGCGCGGTTTCATCAAAGCCGAGGTCATCCATTGGGATGAACTGCTCGATATCGGCTCGTGGAACAAGGCCAAAGAGCTCGGCAAGATCCGCATCGAAGGTAAGGACTATCACCCCCTCGACGGCGACGTGATGGAGTTCCGCTTCAACGTGTAGCAGGGGTTTTGTGATCTGCGGCGATTCGGTCGTAGTGTCCCTGACCTGGTCTTTTGTGTCCTTCTAGGTGCGTCCTGTAGCGCCCTGTTCGTTTGGAGGAAGGACCTGAGAAGGACCAATCCGGGACCAAGCCAGTCGCGACCGGTCGTTTCGAGGGCCTCGCGTGACCGATGAAGCGTGCAGCGAACGGCGGTCGAACGCTCGACAGCCGATCGGTCGCCCGATATCATCTTTGGTGTCATGTGGTCGGTCGAGTTGGAGCCGGAGGTGGAGCAATGGATGAGCGAACTGAGCGCACACGACTTCGCCTCGGTGCTCCCCCACGTCGAGCGGTTGGCGGAGCGAGGCAACCTGCTTCGGATGCCAGCGTCACGTGCGCTCGGCGACGGACTGTTCGAGCTTCGGTTCGACGTGCTCCGAGTGACGTGGCGGATCACGTACTTCTTCGCCGCCGGCCGGCGCATCGTCCTGCTGACCGTGTTCCACAAGCAACGACAGAACGAACGCGCTGAGGTGCAGCGAGCGCGCTGGACGATGAACCGCTGCATCACCGAAGGACACACCGCAGAGGAGGACGACTGATGGCCCGTAGGACGATCGACGAACTGAAGAAGAACCGCCTGGTCGCCATGACCGCCGACGAACGCGCCGTCTTCGACGAGACCTACGAGGCGACTCGCTTGGCCCTCGACGTCGGCGACAAGGTCCGAGACGCGCGCGAGGCCGCCGGCCTCAGCCAACGCGAGCTCGCCGCCCGGATGGGCACCAGTCAGGCAGCCGTGGCCCGCCTCGAAGCCGGCGGTGTAGGCGCCACGCTGACGACGCTTCAGAAGATGGCCGCCGCCCTGGACCTCAAGGTCACCGTCGAGCTCTCTGCCGCGAGCTGACCCACTCGCAGTTGAACGACGGCGTGGTCGCCGATGACCACGGTCCTCGCGACGTCAGTAGCCGAAGGTCCATCCCGGCCATTCGGCCACATCGATGAGCTTCAGCACCTCTTCCCTGAGGCGGCCGTTGATCGGCAGCAGCTCGTAGTTGAAGACGCCAAGCGGCCCCTCCAACTTCTCGTCGATGATGTGCACGTCGATGATCTCGCCGGTGTCGGTCTCCAGCTCCACCTCGACGGGCACCCGGTACGTCACGTACACAACCATCACAGCCTCCTTCAGCGTCCCGCCGATCATCGCTCGAGGGTGTCACAGCGTTCCGAGGGAGAGGACGGTCATGGCAACATCCGCTGGACGATCATGCAAAGACTGTTGGGACGATCGTGCAACTCATGTCGGGACGATTCCATGCCTTGAGCTACGGTGATGACATGGTTCGGCCGATCGAGCACGTTGAGCGCTGGGC
>JAYTNH010000084.1:0-4254 GCA_043748395.1 Ilumatobacteraceae bacterium
TCCGGGTGGCATCCCAACTCGAGACCGCCCAACCCTGGTCGCATCGCCGCCCCGCCATCTGACGAGCGCCGAGGTTCACGGGTCAGTGGTGTGGCACGATGCTGCGATGGCTCGCGTCCCGACGACGGTGGTACTGGTGCACGGGGCGTGGCATGGTGCCTGGTGTTGGGCTCCGTTACAGGCGGCACTCGATCGCCGCGGCGTGCCGTCGTACGCCATCGACCTGCCAGGCCACGGTGCGTCGACCTTGCCGCTCAATGACCTATACGGAGATGCCGCCCACGTGGCCCACACGCTGCGCTCGCTCGACCGCAACGTCGTTCTGGTGGGGCACAGCTATGGGGGCGCGGTCGTGACCGAAGCGGCGAGTGCGGCCGACATCGGTGATCGTGTCGCCCACCTGGTCTATCTCACGGCGTTCGCTCTCGATGCTGACGAGAGCGTGATGGACGTCATCACTTCGACCCACCGCGACGTGCTGCTCGGCGGCGCGATGCTGCCGCACGGCGACGGTGCCACCGTGCTCGACCCGTCGCTCACGGCTGCGGCCTTGTACGGCAGTTGCCCCAGCTGGGCAGTCGACGCGGCCCTCCCCCGGCTGTCGCCGCATTCGATGGCCAGCTTCGGCCAGCCCGTCACCGGCTCACCGCGTACGCACCTACCCAGCACCTACGCGGAGTGCACCCTCGATCAGGCCATCCACATCGATCATCAGCGCGTCATGTCGGCCCGATGCGACACGGTGGTCACCTGGCAGACCGACCATTCGCCGTTCATCTCGATGGTCGACGCGACGGCCGACCTACTGCAACAGATCGCCGGCCGGCAGTGAGGATTGGGTCGTGAAGGTCCGCATCGGCTTCGGACTCGGCGTACGCACCAAGCTCAACGACGACGGATTCACCACCGTGGTCGACGCGCTCGAGCGGCTGAACTTCGACAGCCTGTGGCTCAGCGAACGCATCGGTGGCGACGCTCCCGACCCGCTCGTCGCGATGTCGTTCGCCGCCGGACGCACGACGCACCTCAAGTTCGGGATGAGCGTGATGGTGCTGCCGGGCCGCAACCCGATCGTGCTTGCCAAGGAGTTGGCGACACTCGATCGACTCTCGAACGGTCGGCTACTTCCAGCCTTCGGCCTCGGAGTCGCCGACCCGCACGAGCAACAGGCGTTCGGCGTCGAACGCGTCGCCAGGGCCAAGTTGTTCGACGAGGCGATGGCCGTACTGCGCGGAGCCTGGGCCGAAGGGTCACTCACGCATCACGGCGAGCACTTCCACTACGACGCGCTCATGGTGCTACCCAAGCCGCGCCAGCATCACGTCGATGTATGGCTCGGCGGCATCGCTCCGTCAGAGCTTCGACGCGTCGGCCGCCTGGCCGATGGATGGCTCCCCAGTTTCGTCACACCAGACGACGCGGGCCGCGGCCGCGAGGTGATCGAGCAGGTGTGCCGCGATCACGCCCGCATCATCGACGACGATCACTACGGCGCGCTCATTCCCTACGCACACGAACCGCTGCCCGCCGCGCTGCTCGCTGGTTTGGCCAAGCGTCGTCCCGATCTGGCAGATCCATCCGTCCTCGTACCTCAGGGTTGGGACGCGCTGATTGACTCGATCGATCAGTTCGTGAAGGTGGGCATCTCGAAGTTCGTGATTCTGCCGATCGTCGAACCCGCCGGACCAGACGGCTGGGTCGAGCACCTCGAGACCGCAGCACCCATCGTGTTGGCCCGCCAGACCTGAGTTACTGCTCAGCCGGCACCAGCACCACTGGGCAATCGGCGTGGTACGCCACTTGCTGGGCGACAGAACCAAGCAGCAGCCCGATGAAACCCCCATGCCCTCGGCGACCCACAACCACAAGATCAGCACCCTTCGACGCCTCGGTAATGGCAAACGCCGGCGCACCCTCAACGACGCGGCCGGTCACTACCACGTCGCCCTTTTCGCCTTCGATGTTCGCCAACGCGTCGGTCATCAGCTGCTCGGCAGCACTGGCCATCTGCTCGCCCGGGTAGGGCATCACGCCGGTGAAGTCGCCGTAGTACGGCACCGTCCACCCGTGGACAGCGTCCACCGTGCCACCGCGCCGACGAGCCTCGCCGATCGCGAAACGCAGCGCGCCCAGCGATGTCGCCGATCCGTCGATACCAACAACGATTCTGGGAACCTTCGTGTCCGTCATGGTCATCACCTCTACCGTCACGGTAGGGGTGCACGGGCCGACGCGGCAGGGCACAAGGTCACAAGCCCGCCCGGGCTCGCCATCGCCCTCTCGGCCAGCCTGGCTAATGTCGGGTGCCATGGACCGGCGCCCGCTGATGGTCAGCACGGCCGCCGGTATTGCGATATTGGTGCTCGTGATCGCAGCATCATCCGCGCCGGTCGATGTGTGGGTGACGCCGCCGACCGAGGTCACCACGCCATCGGTGGTGGCAGCACCGACCGACGTGTTCATTCCGCCGGCGGCTCGGAACTCGGGAAGCGATAGTTGGCCGGCATGGGCAACCACCGCGATGAAGATACTCAGCATCGTGTCGCTGAGCCTGTTCGTGCTGCTGGTGCTCGCCGCCGGGCGGGCCGGACCTTGGTCGATGTTCGAACGAGTCCTCGGGCGGATACGACGGCGGCCACCGGCCACACCGCTGGCTCAGGTCGCCGATCGGGTCGATTTGGTCGACGTCGAAGCTGCCGCCAGACACCTCTCGCGCGGCACGCCGCGGAACGCGATCGTTGCGTGCTGGATGCAGCTCGAAGCCGACGCCGGAGTCGCCGGACTTGCGCGTGCAGACGCCGAGACGTCGGCCGAGTACGTGGCCAGGGTCGTGGCAAGCGCATCGGTCGACACAGCGCCCATCGGTGAGCTCGCGGCCCTGTACCGCGAAGCTCGGTTTTCGCGCCACGACCTCGACGAGCGACATCGCACTCGTGCTGTCGCAGCACTGCTCGATGTGAAGTCCGCGCTGGCCAACTCCCCGGCGGTCACCGCATGACCCGCCTCCGGGTCGGCGTGGGCCTCGGTCTGTGGGTGCTGCTGTGGGGTTCGCTCGCACTCACCAACTCGCAGCCGTCGCCGCTGCTACTCGCTGGCATCGTTGCTGTCGCCACAGTGGCCGTGTCGGTGGCGATCGATCTCACCGAGGCAGCCGTGCCAGTGGCCTGGACCAGGAACTATCGCCGTCGCGGCATCATCCGCCGCAGCGACCCCCGAGCCACAGCCGTTCGCCAGCAGGTGTTCGGCGCCCGGCGTGCGGGCTCCAGTCGAATGCACGCGAGCCTGGTCGAACTGGTCGACGATCGGCTGCTCGTGCATCATCAGATCAATCGACAGACCGATCCGCAGGTCGCGGCGTCGGTGCTCACGCCAAGACTGCAACGACTCATTTCGTCTCCACGCCTTGCTACCACCACGGTGCGCGAGCTTCGTCGCATTGTCACCGACATCGAGTTGTTGTGAACACCAACGCCCGTCCGAACAAAGGAACACGATGAACAGCATCGACATCGCAACAACCTCCAGGCTCGCCGGCGAGGTGCTCGACGAGGTCGGCCGGGCCGTAGTGGGGAAACGGGCGGAGCTCACACTGCTGTTCTGCGGGGTGCTTGCAGGCGGCCACGTGTTGCTCGAAGACCTCCCCGGACTCGGCAAGACACTGGCGGCTCGCTCGCTTGCACAGACCCTTGGCCTGCAGTTCACCCGGGCCCAGTTCACACCCGACCTGCTGCCTGCCGACCTCACCGGATCGTTCGTCTACGACCAGCGCACGAGCGACTTCGTGTTCCGGCGCGGACCGCTCTTCACTGGACTACTGCTCGCGGACGAGATCAACCGCACACCACCCAAGACCCAGGCGGCGTTGCTCGAGGCGATGCAGGAACGACAGATCACCGTCGAGGGCGAAACGTTTGCGCTGGCCGCACCGTTCCACGTACTGGCGACCGCCAACCCCGTGGAGTACGAAGGAACGTATCCACTCCCCGAGGCGCAGCTCGACCGTTTCCTGTTGCGCATCAGCTTCGGCTACCCGACCCCCGACGAGGAGTGCGAAGTGCTCTCGCGACGGATGCAACGGCGCGAGGAGGCACAACAGTTGCGGGTGATCGTCGACGCCCCAACGGTGCTGGCAATGCAAGCTGCGGTCGAGACGGTGACCGTCGACGCCGATGTGAGCCGGTACTGCGTCGATCTGGCCGTGGCCACCCGACGGCACCAACATGTGCAGATCGGCGCATCCCCGCGTGGCGCGCT
>JAYTNH010000085.1:0-1682 GCA_043748395.1 Ilumatobacteraceae bacterium
GCAGCGCCAGCCAGAGGAAGTACCCACCGCCGGGCACGACGAACTCGAACAGCGCCGGATCGAGAGCCGCCGCCAGCGCCGCGCGCCTTTGTGCGTAGCACCGCTGGCCGGCGGAGGCGATCTCGCCGAAGCTACCGGAACGCATCAGCTCGCCGACGATCATCGACGCGAAGTGGTTGACTCCTCCACCAGAATCGAGCAAACCACATCCGCCGATGCGTTCATTCATCTCCCCGCGTGCCGTCAGGAAACCGACGCGCAGACCTGGCGACAGCGATTTGGAGAACGACCCGAGACGCAGCACCGTCTCGGGATCCAGCGACCACATCGACGGCGGCGCTGAATCGGTGGTGTCGCGATACACATCGTCGTCGATCACGTGCACTCCGTAGTTGCGAGCGACCTCGAGCAGTTGCCGCTGACGCTCCGGCGGTAGGCATCGGCCGGTGGGGTTGGCGAACGTGGGCACGAGATAGAGAAAGACCGTGCGACCATCAGCGCGTGCCGCTGCGGCCGCACTTGCGAACCCGTCCACCGAGGGGCCGATGTCGTCGCTGCGCATCCCGATGACGCGCAGACCATGGTCGGCGAACATGCGCAGTGCCAGGAAGTAAGTCGGTTGCTCGACCAACACCACGTCGCCGGGCACGGCCAGCATGCTGAGGAGCAGATCGAGGCCGCCGGAGCTTCCACCGGTGATGATCACGTCAGCTGCGTCGACATCGGCATCGGTGCCGGTGAGGTGCGCCGCAACGGCTTCGCGCGTGTTGGCGGCGCCACAAGGCGCGCCGTAGGTGAGCGCCTGCCACCCGTGGGTCGCGAGCACGGCAGTCGCTGCGTCGGCCACCGCACTCACCGCCAACAACGACGGGTCGGGGTGGCCCCAGGTGAGGTCGATCACACCCGGCGTGTGCTCGTACTGAATGTCGGTCAGTGCCGCCGTCGCACGAGTGGCCTCGGCAGCGAGCAACGTTGCGCCGGCTTCGGCGTTGTCCATTCTGGACCTCCCACGGTCGTCTCGTCATTGTGACTGGTGTAGACACGGGCAATGATCATCGTGACGGGAAGTGTGCTGGCTCTGCCGGCGACCATCGACGAAGCATTGCGAATAAGCCTGCAACACGTGAACCGGTCGCGGCTGGAGCCTGGCTGCCTGCTCCACAGCGTGCACCGCGACGTGGAGGACGACCATCGGCTGGTGTTCATCGAGCACTGGGCCGACCGTCATTCTTTGCTCGCGCACTTCGCAGTGCCCGAATCGCGTGCGTTCGCCAAGGAAGTCGCGGCCTTGGCGACAGCGCCGACCACCATCGAGATCTACGAGGCATCGCCGATCCGGCTGTGAGGGTCACGATTCGGACCTGTTCGTCCTGGAGATGAGCTTGCGGGCATAGTCCACCGCGTGCTGCACGGAGTCGGTGAACGCCTCGCCCTTCCATGCGATGTCGAACGCGGTGCCGTGATCAACCGAGGTGCGCACGATGGGTAGGCCGAGTGTCACGTTCACCCCCGTGTCGAAGGCGAGCAGTTTCATCGGGGCGTGGCCCTGGTCGTGGTACATGCACACGATCGCGTCGTACCTGCGGCGATGCACCGCTTGGTAGAAGACCGTGTCGGCGGGATACGGACCCGAGGCGTCGATCCCCTCGGCGACGGCAGCCTCGACCGCTGGTGTGATGTGT
>JAYTNH010000086.1:0-4399 GCA_043748395.1 Ilumatobacteraceae bacterium
TCGGGCTGGTACTGGTCGGTCTCACCGGCGAGGAAGCCGTAGTACCGCTCGAAGCCCTTGCCGAGTGGCCAGTGGTGGCGTGGTCCACCCATCACCATCTCGGTGGCGGGAGCAAGGTGCCATTTGCCGAGCGCGAACGTGGCGTAGTTGTTGCGCAGCAGGATCTCGGGGAGGAACCCGTTCTGCGGTTGGATCGTGGCGTCGTAGCCGGGGAAGCCCGACGAGAACTCGACGATGCGAGCCATGCCGTTGGCGTGGTGGTTGCGGCCGGTGAGCAGGCAGGCGCGAGTGGGCGAGCAGAGCGCGGTGGTGTGGTAGTTGCTGTAGCGCAGACCGTTGGCCGCGAGGCGGTCGAAGGTGGGTGTGGCGATGTCGGAGCCGTAGCACCCGAACTGGGCGTAGCCCACGTCGTCGAGCAGCACGATCACCACGTTGGGCGCGCCTTCGGGAGCGCGGCCCAGCGGTGGCCACGACGCCTGCGAATCGGCGAACGTGTGCCCGATCGTGCCCTCGAAACCCTGCCTGGTGCCCATGATTCCCCCTGGTTGATCGGCCTGGTTGATCGGCTGTCGCAGAGTAGTGCAACACGGTGGAGCCCCCGACCCGCGGCGGATTGCTCCCGGACTACTGTCGTCAGCGTGATGTCGCGTCGATCGCTGCTCGCTGGTGCCGCTGCTGTTGTCGTCGGTTGTTCCAACAAACGCGACGCCGGTCGTACCTCATCGACCGCTGCACCTGCACCTGGCTCGAGCGCCCCGACGACGCCGACAGGAACGACGCCGGATGCGACGACGCCTGCCACGACGCCTGGCACTGAGGCGGCCCCGTCGGTGGATTACATCCCGGCCGCCGGTGATGCGTGGGAGGCAGCCGACCCCGTCGCCACGGGGTGGTCGCAGCCCGGTCTCGATCGACTCGCAGCCACTGTCGAGGGATCGAACAGCACCACGTTCATCATGCTCGCCGGCGGCCGAATCTTGGCCGAGCACTACTGGGGTAGTGCTCATGCAGCCACGCTGCAAGATGTCGCCTCGGTGCAGAAGAGCGTGACATCAACGCTGCTCGGGATCGCCCGCGATGGTGGTCTGCTCGACTTTGACGACGCAGTCTCCGACTACCTCCATGCAGGGTGGTCGAAGGCTTCGGCGGCCGACGAGGGCCGTATTTCGTTGCGCCACCTGATGACGATGTCGAGTGGTCTCAACCCGAACACCTTGCGCAAGGTGGCCGAGCCTGGCACGCTCTTCGACTACAACACCGACGCCTACCAGAAGCTCCGTCGCGTGCTCGAGAACGCCAGTGGGCTCGGGATCGACGAGCTGAGCCGGCAGTGGTTGCTCGATCCGATCGACGTCGGTTCGTCGGCCGGTTGGGTCGAGCGCCTGGTGGGCGGCGAGCCCGACGCGACGGGCGAGGTGCCGTGGGGTCTGCGGCTCACGGTGCGCGACATGGCGCGCTTCGGCCTGCTCGCGCTGCGCGGCGGTCGCTGGGCCGACGCGGCGGTGACGCCCGATGGCTGGTTCGCCGAGGCATGGACGCCGTCGCCTGCCAAGCGCGACTATGGCCTGCTGTGGTGGTTGCTCGGCCGAGGCGCGCGCGGTGGTCGTGACGCGCCGCCCGATTGGGTTGGGGCGCTCGGCGCCGGTGACCAGAAGGTCTACGTGATCCCGAGCCTCGACCTGGTGATGGCCCGCCAGGGCCAGCCGGCAGCCGAGGCAACCGAGGCGGGCTCGTCGTTCGACTCGACGCTGATCCAGGGGATCCTCGCCGCCCGGTTGTGACCCGCCGCGCTATCAACGACGCTTGGCGCACACCGGCGAAATTCGTCGTCAGAAAGCGTCTGCGAGCGGCAAGACTGCTGACATGCCTGAGCCCACCTCACGTTGGCGCGCCCTAGCGGCGCTGCTGAGACCCGACGCATCGCGTTGGGTCGGGCTTGGCGCGCTCATCGCCGCGGGTTCGGGTCTCATGCTGGCCGGGCCGCTGATCGTGCGGCGCATCGTCGACCAGGCCGCCAACGGTGTGACGGCCGGCGAGGTGTCGCGCCTCGCTGTGATCTTCTTGATCTTTGCAGCCGGGGCCCAGATCGTCACCGGGGTGGTCGCATGGCTCGCCACTGTCACGGCGTGGCGAACGACCAACCAAATCCGCTTGCGGCTGGCGCGACACGTGCTCGATCTCGACCACGAGTTCCACCGTCGCCACACGCCTGGCGAGCTGATCCAGCGCGTCGATGGCGACGTCACGGCTGTTTCGGACTTCCTCGGTCGTGTGGTGCCGCGCGCTGGCGGAGCGTTCTTCGTGGTGTCGGGCATGATGGTGGTGCTGGCGTTCGTCGACTGGCGCGTCGCCATCGGCACGTCGCTGTACGCGCTGGCCGCAACGGCGGTGGTCGTGCGCGGCCGGCATCGCGCGGTCGGCGAATCGAGCGAAGAGATGGGCGCCTACGCGCGACTGTACGGCGGCATCGAGGAACGGCTCACCGCGTCGGAGGACTTGCGCGCCAACGGCGCAGGCGCGCACGCGATGTGGCGATTCGTCGAGGAGAGCGCCGATGCGATGCGCAGTTCGGTCCGCCGCGAGAGCGCCTTCTTGCGCATGTGGTGGGCGGTGCAAGCCGCTGTGGCGGGCGGCACCATCTTGGCGCTCGTGGTGAGTGCCACACTGGTCGCCGGCGACATCATCAGTCTTGGTACTGCGTTCTTGCTGTTCCAATACGTGTTGTTGCTCGGTCGGCCGCTCGAAGATGTCGTCGATCAACTCGAGACCGTGCAAAAGGCGAACGGCGCGATGGTGCGGGTGATCGATCTGCTCGCCGTCGAGCGCACGGTGCTCGATGCAGGCACGGTGTCGCCTGCCGGTGGCCCGCTCGCGATCGACTTCGTCGGTGTCGGTTTCGACTACGGCGACGATCAGCCGGTACTCAGCGATGTCGATCTGCAGATTGCTGCCGGACGGTCGGTGGGTGTGGTGGGTCGCACCGGAAGTGGCAAGACCACCCTGTCGCGTCTGGTGTTGCGCCTCGTCGAGGTGTCGAGTGGCGAACTGCGCCTCGGCGGCGTACCCATTGCCGACATCCCGCTGAGCGAACTGCGCCATCGAGTCGCGCTCATTCCCCAGGAAGTCGAGTTGTTCTCGGGAAGCGTTCGCGACAACGTCACGTTGTTCGATGCCGGGCCGAGCGACGAACAGGTCGGCGAGGCGCTGCGACGCGTTGGTCTCGACGCTTTGGTCGAGGGCGGTATCCACCGACCGCTGGGCTCTGGTGGAGCCGGCCTGTCGGCTGGTGAAGCTCAGTTGCTTGCGCTTGCGCGCGTGTGGCTCCGTAACCCCGATCTGGTGGTGCTCGACGAAGCGACCGCCCGCGTCGACCCGGCCACCGAGCAACAACTCGAACGTGCCGTGGCCGAACTGATGCGTGGCCGCACCACCTTGATCATCGCCCACCGCCTCGCGACCCTGCGCCTGGTCGACGAAATCGTGGTGCTCGACCACGGCAGGGTGATCGAGCATGGTGAGCGCGCCGAACTTGCAGGGCGTGATGGCAGCCACTTCCATCGACTGCTTGCCCTGGCGCTCGACATCGACGACACGAGCGAGGTGACTTCGTGAACGTCTGGAAGTTGGCCTGGCGTACCGCCCGCCACGAGCCCCGTTCACTGACACTCGGATGGCTCTCGTTCATCCTCTTCTTCACCTTCCCGGTGGCCATCGGTTGGTTGCTCGGTGTCGGATTCCGTGAACTGCAGGCCGGCCATACGCGCGGCGTCTACGCGGCTGCTGCGGGGGTAGCAGTGTGCGAGTTCGCGCGCATGGCCACTATCCACTTCGGTGCGCTGCAATGGACGCAGGCATGGGTCCACATGCAGACGTTCTTGCGGTCGAACATGCTCGCCGCCCAGGTGGCAAGTGGTGGGCCCGAGGCCGGCCAGCCCGTCGGGTCGGCGGGCGAGGCGCTCACACATTTCCGCGACGACACTGAAGACATCACGATGTTGGTCGACGGCCTGGTCGACGTCAGTGCCGGCCTCGTGTTCACCGTCTTGGCAGCGTTCGTGTTGGGGAACACCGACCCGCGTGGTGCGCTGGTGATCGTGATTCCGCTCGTGGGTGTGGTGCTCGCGACGCGGGCGCTCGACAGCAGGGTGAAGCTGTACCGCGCCGCCGATCGTGAGGCTGCGGCTGCCGTTGGCGGATTGCTCGGCGACGTCATGGCTGCCGCCACCACCATCAAGGTGAACGATGCCGCCGACAACGTGATGACCCGCCTGCGGGTGCTGATCGACCATCGCCGCCACACCGCGGTGCGCGACCGGGTGCTCGACGAAGCCGTGTGGGCCATCAGCCAAGGCGCTACCGATGTGGGCTTCGGGTTGGTGCTGCTGGTGAGCGCCTCGAC
>JAYTNH010000087.1:0-6892 GCA_043748395.1 Ilumatobacteraceae bacterium
GGCCAGGCATGTCGCTGATGAACCGGCGCGTGACGATGCGCGCCCCGTATACGAGACCCATGAGCTGGAACGGTTCGGCAATGGCCGCGGCCACGCCACGGGCGCGTTCGTCGAGGTTGAACTGGTCTTCGTAGAGCAACGAGGCGAGGGTGACGAACCCGATGAGGGCAGTGGCGAGGAAGGGAAGGCTCCACCACAGCCGCTTCAGCGTGTCGATCTTTTGCACGGTGCGCCAACCCTCGGCGAACGAGGGTGCCGCCTCTTCGGTGTCGGCCACCTCGTCTGAAGCACCCATTGCCTGGCGCTCCCACTTGCCGCGAATCGGCTCGCGGAGGCGCAGGGCGAAGAACGCCAAGATGAGCGTGGGAACGACGAAAACGAAGAACGGTGCTCGCCACCCGAACGAGTAGGCCAGCAAACCGGCCGTGATCGGACCAACGAACGAGCCCACGGCGTTCGCGGCGCGATGCGCGCTGAACACCTTGCTACGCGACTCGATCGGGTAGTAGTCGGCCAGCAGCGAGTTGTGAGTCGGGTCGATCACGGCCTTGCCGATGCTGCCCCCGCTGCGGGCGATGACCAGCAGTACGACGCCGGTGGATAGGCCGGTCATGCCGCTGAAGAGTGCCCAAGCCAGTGCTCCGGCGATGGCCAATGGCACCCGTTTGGTGCGATCTGCAAACTGCGCGATGGGCACTTGCAGTGCGAGCGCCGCGATGGACGCCAGTGCGACCAGGCCGAGCACGCCGGTGTTGTCGAGGTTGAACTCGTCGCGAATGTTGGGCAACAGGATGCCGAACGCAGCACGATCGAGCTCGTCGACGGCATTGAGCCCGAACAGCACCACCAGTGGGAAGGCGGACTCGCCTCCGCAAATGTCACGGAGCCACACCTTGGGGTGCCGCACGCCCAGGAGGAAGGCCTTCACCGGTGGGGTCTTCATCGAAGTGTCTCCGTGACTGGTTGCGACTCGACACGATGCGGCTCGCTGGCGCTCTCGTCCACGAGGCTGACGTCGACGCGTCGACCGCCCGTGAGCAGTCGCACGATGACGTCGCGGAGTCGTACCCACAAGCTGCCCAGACCACCTGGCAGCACGAGCAGCACCAGCAACACACCGAATCCGCTCGAGAGCAGTTGCCACTCCGGCGCCGTGATGAACCACCGGGTGCCGCGCAGGTAGAACGCGCCGAGCAGTGCCCCGCCGGGCGAGCCGAGGCCGCCGACCACCGCCGACGTGAACACCTGAAAGCTCTCGCCCGTCGTGTAACTCGACACACTGAATGCCTGGTTGAGGTGCGCGTAGAGCGCGCCGCCGATGCCGGCGATGACGCCGGAGATGGCGAACGCCGTGAGCTTGGCGCGCACAACCGGCACTGAAAAGCTCTGTGCCGCGCGCTCGTTCTCGCGGATCGCCACGATCACGCGACCTGTACGCGATCTGCGGATGCCCCGAACTGCCATGAACACCACAGCAAGTACGACCAA
This sequence comes from Ilumatobacteraceae bacterium, assembly GCA_043748395.1. Taxonomy (GTDB): domain Bacteria; phylum Actinomycetota; class Acidimicrobiia; order Acidimicrobiales; family Ilumatobacteraceae; genus JAYTNH01. Next base: position 1,489 of record JAYTNH010000087.1, read on the forward strand.
CGAGAACGCATAAAACCGGGTGGGTGTGGCGATGTTGATGCGGCCGAACAGCGGGTTGCGTGTGAACCGTGACTCGGCCTTGGGGAACCACCCGAAGAAGCGATCGCTCAACAGCCAGAACTGCGTGGCTAGGCCCAAAGCGAAGGTGGTGACTGCAAGGTAGAGCCCACGCAGCCGAAGCGCCGGAATGCCAACGGCAAGCGCTGCCGCCGCGCCTGCCGCGCCGCCGATCACGATGGCCAACGACAGATCGACGTTCCATCGCGACGTGCAGGTGGCACTGACCGCCGCGCCGATGCCCACGATGGCCATCTGCCCGAACGAGATCTGGCCGGCCCAGCCAGTGAGCACCACCAGCGACAACCCGATGATCGCAAACGCGATCACGGCCGTGGCCTTGATGACGTAATCGACTGCAAGCAGCCGCGGCAGCAGGATCACGAACATGATCGAGAGTGCGATGAGTGTCCAGCGGACGGTGGCGACCCACGGGTTGGCGGCGATGTCGGCGGGGAGCGGACGAATCTCTTCGGCCCCGCGCCACGAGCTGGTGGCGTCGTTGTCGCTACGTAACGCACTCGACTTCTGGGCGAGCAACACCACGAACATTGCTCCGGCCATGATGGGGTAGGCCAAGAACGGCGTGTCGGCGTTGAACTGCACACCGAACTCGAGCAGCCCGAGCGCCACTGCCGCGAAGGCAATGGTGGGCAACCGTTCGAGGCGGCCGATCACCAATGCAGCAAGTCCCTGCAACAGCGCCGGCAGCCCGGCCGCGAAGCCGAGTGGCACACCGATGATGCCGCTGCGAAGGTACAGGCCCAGGAACGACAACAGCGCTGCGAGGCCCCACACGACTGTGTTGACGCGGGCGACGGGAATGCCCAGCATTGCCGCCCGGTCAGACCGTTCGGCGCTGGCACGAATGGCGACGCCGAGACGGCTGCGGTTGAGGAACCAGGCCACGAACCCGATGGCCAACGGGGCGACCACCAACGCGATGAGGTCGTTGGCATTGAGGATGAACGACCCGATCGTGAGCTTCCAGTCGAGCGGAGGTTTGATGCGTTCGCTGGCGAGGTTCCTGCCCCACCAACGCGGCACCAGAATGCCGAGAAGCACCAACAGTTGGGTGATGCCCAAGGTGGCCACCGTGACCACCAGACGCGGCGCATTGCGAAACCGTCTGATGATGGCGACCTCGACCACGACGCCCAGCAGCACCGCCACCACGATGCCCACGCCCAGACCCACGAAGTACGGCCACCCCCAGAACAAGATGAGCGCTGCCGCAAAGCTGGTGGGCACAGCACCGAGATCGGCCTGGGCAAAGTTCACCACGCGGTTCGCCCGGTAGATGAGCGCCATGCCAATGGCGAGCATCGCGTTGAGCGAGCCGAGCACGAGACCGCGAATCCACAGCCCGGCTGGCATGCCGAAGAACACGAGTTGCAGCGCGACCAGGCCAATGATCGTGGCCACCGCCACTTTCCAAGTGGCGTCGACGTGCTTGACCCCCATGACCCGCACGCGGCCGACCGTAGTAGGCGCGGACGGACTCGACCGACTTGTGTTCAAGCGTCGCGCTCGGCAGGCTGGTGTCACATGAAGATTCGGATGGGTTCAACCACCACACTCGTGGCCTCGATTGCACTCGTGGCTGCTGCGCTCACCTTCGCAGCGTGTTCTGGTTCGTCCGGCAGCGCGGCCCCCGCTGTTGCCACCACGACCTCGGTCGCGGCCGCCACCAGTACATCGGCCGCCACCAGCACCAGCACCACCACCAGCACCAGCACCAGCACCAGCACCAGCACGACCACCAGCACGTTGCCGATCATCACCGCTGGCGCAGTGGTGTTGGTAGCCAACGCGAGTTCGGTCAACGGTGGCGCAGCCCAACTCACCTCGGCGCTCAGAGCTTTGGGTTACGCCACCGCCAAGCCGACCAACGCCGCCGGCATCGAAGACAAGCTCGACCTCAGCAAGATCTACTACCTGCCCGACGGGCAGCCTGCAGCTGAGACGATCGCTCGGCTGATGGGCGAGATCCCGATCTTCCCCATGCCGACTCCTGCCTGGATCACCGGAGGCTCTGAAGCCCTGGGCGATGCCAATGTGGTGGTGATGTTGGGCAACGACCGCGCCGAGCGCCCACTACCCGGTCTGTTCAGCTGAACCATCTGCGGCGGCAACGTCGCGTTCGTGGTGACGACGCACGATGAGGTCGATCACCAGCCCGGTCCAGCCGGTCTGGTGCGAGGCACCGAGGCCGGCCCCCGTGTCGCCGTGGAAGTACTCGTGGAAGAGCACGAGGTCGTGCCAACGCGGATCGGTCTGAGGGAGCGCGTAGTCGCCGAACACCGGTCGCCGACCGTCGTTGTCGACGAACAGCGACACCAGTCGCAGCCGTAGATCATCGGCTAGCTCGGCGATCGAGTGAAGCCCTCCGGCAGCGTTGTTGGGGTGGCGGAACGTCACGTCGTCACCGAGGTAGCTCCCGAACCGCTCGAGCGCCTCGATCACCAACACGTTCACCGGCATCCATACCGGACCGCGCCAGTTGCTGTTCCCCCCGAACAGGCCGCTCGACGACTCCCCCGGCTCGTAGTCGACGCGCGACTCGAACTCGCCGTGGCGGAACACGTACGGCTCGGCCTCGTGGTGTCGAGACAGTGCCCGAAGCCCATGATCGGAGAGGAACTCGTCGGGGTCGCAGAGTCGGCTCATGATGCGCCCGAGCCGTTCGGGGCTCACGATCGAGAGCAGCAACGGTTGGCCTGGCTCGCGTCGGTTGGTGGCGAGGTGACCGATCGCTGCACTGAACTCAACTTCGTTCTCGATGAACCAGTCGACACGCCGCGCGAAATCGGGCAGCGCAGCAAAGACGTCGGCCTCGATGACTGCCGTTGCCAACAGGGGAATGAGGCCCACCATCGACCGCACTCTGAGGGGTTCGATCCAGCCTTCCGGCGAGCTCAAGATGTCGTAGTAGAAGCCGTCGGCTTCATCCCACATGCCTACCTCGTTCATTGCGGTGGCGATGTACGCGTAGTGCTCGATGAACTTGGTCGCAACGTCTTCGTAGGTGCGGTCGTGCTGCGCCAAAATGAGCGCTATCGACAGCATGTTGGCGCAATACATCGCCATCCACGCGGTGGCGTCGCTCTGTTCGAGCACTTCATCGAAGTGCGCCGTCTCTGACCGGTTGAACGGCCCGATGTTGTCGAGGCCGAGAAAGCCGCCCTCGAACACGTTGTTGCCTTCTTGATCGGTGCGGTTGACCCACCACGTGAAGTTGATCAGCAGCTTGTGGAACACGCGAGCCAAGAACTCGTAGTCGGTGCCGCCGTCGAGCTCGAACACACGCAGCGTGGCCCACGCGTGCACCGGCGGATTGACGTCGCCGAACGCCCACTCGTAGGCAGGAATCTGTCCGCCGGGATGCATGAACCATTCACGACACAACAGCACCAGTTGGTGCTTGGCGAAGGCGGTGTCGAGATGGGCGATGGCCACCGTTTGCAGCGCGACGTCCCACGACGCGAACCAGGGGAACTCCCAGGGGTCTGGCATGGTGATGACGTCGTGCGCGTCGACATGACGCCAGTGGCCGTTACGGATGTCGGCACGGTTCGGTGGCGGTGGCGGTTGGCTCGGGTCGCCGTCGATCCAGCGCCCCACGTTGTAGTTGTAGAACTGCTGGCCCCACACCATGCCCGCAGCTGCCTGGCGCAGCACCATTGCTTCGTCGGCCGACGCGGCACGAGGGGTGATCGCCATGTAGAACTCGTCGGCATCGGCGAGCCGCGCTGCCATCACCGAGTCGAAAGAGTCTGCGAGATCGCCGACCGGTGCAGTGGCCGCTTGAAGCCGCAGCCGCACCTCGGCAGTACCGCCTGGCGGGACCGTGAGTACGTGATGCGCGGCGGCCTTGGTGCCAACCTGCTCTGGGTTCACCGACGCTGCTCCGTGCACGACGTGGTCGTTGATGCCGTCTTTCGGGTAGTGCGGCGAGCGCGGCGGCTGGGCATCGGGAAGGCGCGATGCGTTCGTCTCGTTGTCGCACACCAGCCATGTGGCTGCGCTGTCGACCACCACGCGCATCGGCTCGAGCGTGTCGTGGTCGGTCACGAGTTCGTTGCCCTGTACCTGCAGCGTTGGGCGCGGCCTGCCACTGGCCCACGACCACGTGTTGCGGAACCACACCGTGGGAAGCACGTGGATGGTCTGGGTCTGCGGCCCGTTGTTGGTGACCCTGATGCGCATACAGGTGTCGTCGATGTCTGCCTTCGCGTAGTCGACCTCGACGGTCCAATAGCGGTCGTCGGCAAAGGCGTCGGTATCGAGTATCTCGAACTCGGGATCGAGGCGACTTCTGCTCGCATTCTCGGCGATCAACTGCTCGTACGGGAAGGCGCACTGCGGGTAGTGATAGCGCCACGACAGCCACGAGTGGGTGGGCGTGGCGTCGGTGTACCACCAACACTCCTTCACATCTTCACCGTGGTTGCCCTCGTGGCCGGTGAGTCCGAACATGCGCTCTTTCAGGATGGGGTCGCGCCCGTTCCACAACGCCAGTGCAACGCACAGCTTCTGGCGGATGTCGCTGATGCCGGCCATGCCATCTTCGTTCCACCGATAGGTGCGCCAGCGCGCGTGATCGTGGGTGAAGTACGACCACGCGTCGCCGTCGGCGCTGTAGTCCTCGCGTACCGTGCCCCACGCCCGTTCGCTGAGGTACGCACCCCACCGCTTCCACGGGCCAGCGACGTCCTCGGAACTGGTGGCGAGCCGACGGCCCTCTGCTGTGTCGTGTACCTGTGTCATGGCAACGTCTCCTGTGTCATGGCAACGACTCCTGTTTCATGGCAACGTTTGGGGTGAAGATGTGGCTTGCGCCAGTCGCCACTCTAGGTTGGGGCACATGGCACGTCGGCCGTGGCCCGAGCACCCGCGAGTGGTGGCGATTCGTCGCCGCTGGCGATCGGCCGACCTGGCCGTCGAGACCGTCGACGCGTACAGCCGCCATCGCACCGGTCGCAATGCCGCACTGATCGCGCACTACGGGTTCTTGTCGATTTTTCCGCTGCTGCTCGCCGCCACCACCGTGCTCGGATTCGTCCTCCAGAACCGACCCAAACTGCGCGCCGACATCATCGACTCGGCACTGGCACAGGTGCCGATCGTGGGCCAACAGATCGCCACCGACCCGTCGAAGCTCCGCGGCGACGTCGTCGTGCTCGTGCTCGGTCTGCTGCTCACCCTGTGGGCGGCGATGCGCGCCTTCGTCATGCTGCAGGTAGCGCTCGACGATGTTGCCGAGGTACCCCGCGCCGAGCGCCCCAACGCGGCGCGCATCAGGCTGCACGCGCTCACCGGGATGGGGCTCATCGGTTCGGCCCAG
>JAYTNH010000088.1:0-8954 GCA_043748395.1 Ilumatobacteraceae bacterium
TGAGCCGCGGGCTCCCCAAGCTCCGTGAAGCAGTCGCCGCACTCTACGAACGCAACTGGGGCGTGCAACTCGACGCCGAGCTCGAGATCACGAACACCATCGGGTCGAAGGAAGGCTTCAGTCACCTCATGTGGGTGCTGCTCGATCGCGGCGATGCCGCCATCGTGCCCAGTCCCAGTTACCCCATTCACATCTATGGGCCGCTGTTCGCCGGCGCCGATCTCCGCCAGGTGCCCATGCGCAGCCTCAGCGACCCGCGAGTGCAGGCCGACTACGCCGGCGACTTCTTCGACAGCCTCACCAACGCCTACGAGGTCGGTTGGCCCAAGCCGCGGGTGTTGGTCATCTCGTTTCCGCACAACCCCACCGGCTCGGTGGTCGACCTGCCGTTCATGCAGAAGGTGGTCGACTTCTGCCGCGAGCGAGACATGATCGTGGTGCACGACTTCGCCTATGCCGATGTCGGATTCGACGGCTACCAGCCGCCCAGCATCATGCAGGCCGAGGGTGCCAAAGAGTGCGCCGTCGAGCTCTACTCGATGACCAAGAGCTTCTCGATGGCTGGCTGGCGCGTCGCGTTCTTGGTGGGCAACCGTGAGGTCGTGCAGGCGTTGGTGAAGCTCAAGACCTATCTCGACTACGGCAGCTTCCAGCCCATCCAGATCGCCGCCACCGTCACCATGAACGAGGCACCCGACTACCCCAAGGAAGTCTGTGCCATCTACCAGGCCAGGCGCGATGCATTGGTCGACGGGCTTGCCCGCATCGGCTGGGACATTCCCAAGCCGAAGGGCTCGATGTTCGTGTGGGCGCAGATTCCCGAGGCGTACGCCGAGATGGACTCGGTCGAGTTCTGCTCGCACGTCGTACGCGAGTGCGATGTCGCTCTGTCGCCGGGTGTCGGATTCGGCCCCGGCGGCGAAGGCTTTGCGCGATTCGCGCTCATCGAGAACGAGCAGCGCATCGCCCAGGGGTTGCGCAACCTCAAGCGCGGCCTCACCAAGCTGGGTTGAGCGTCACGACCATGCAGACGTTCGTGGTGCGAGTGTGGCTGCCCGATCGACCCGGCGCGCTCGGGCAGGTGGCCACCCGTATCGGGGCCGCCGGTGCCGATGTCGTTGGCATCGAGATCCTCGAACGTGGCGGCGGTAACGCAATCGACGAACTCACGGTGGCCGTCGGCGATCCATCGATGATCGACCAGTTGGTGGCCGAGATCGGGCAGGTCGACGGGGTCGCTGTGGAAGATGTGCGCGCTGTAGCGGCAGGCCGCCCCGACCACGGCACCGTGGCACTCGAGTTGGCAGCCGAACTGGTGCACACCGACCCGGGCGTCCTTGCAGCGGCGTGGTGTGCAGGGGTATGTGATCTGGTCGACGGCGACTGGGCGGTCACCGTGTCGGTAGTCGGCGATGTCACCGCAGCGGTGGGAAGTCCACCCGAATCGGCGTGGGTGGCGGCGTTCGTCGAGGGCAGTCGGCACCTCAGCGCGGTGCACGAATCGACCCCTGGCGACATCGCCTGGGCTCACCTACCGCGACGCGCCACCACCGTGGTGGCGGGACGCTCAGGTCGGGTGTTCCACGCCCGCGAACGTCAGCAGGTGCACCTCGTCGGGCGCATCGTCGACGCAATGTGAGCGGTCAGAGATAGCCGAGGCGTTGCGCTTCGACCGTGAGGTGGGCGCGGTGGTCAGGGTGTGCAATGGCGATGAGCGCGGCGGTACGTTCGCGGACCGACTTGGCGCGAAGCTCGGCCACACCCCATTCGGTGACCACCTTGTCGACGGTGTTCTTGCTGTTGGTCACTGCATCGCCGGCACAGAGTTGCGGCACGATGCGGCTGATCCTGCCATGTTGGGCGGTGGAGTTGAGCACCATGAAACCCTGGCCGCCTTCGGAGTAGAGGGCTCCGCGGGCAAAGTCGACCTGACCGCCCGACGACGAGTAGTAGTGGCCCTCGATGGTCTCGGATGCGCACTGGCCCAAGAAGTCGACCGACAATGTGGCGTTCACCGATACGAACGATCGTTCGCGTGAAATCAAGCGCGGGTCGTTCACGTAACGGGCGCTCCACAATTCGATGGCCGTGTTCTCGTCCATGAAGTCGTACAGGCGTTGTGTTCCGAGTGCGAACGTGCCCACCACTTTGGTGCGGTTGTGCAGCTTGCGCACTCCGTTCACCACCCCGCGCTCCACGAGATCGACCAGACCGTCGCTGAGCAGTTCGGTGTGTACGCCGAGGTCGCGGTGATCGCTGAGCATGCTCATGATCGCGTTGGGGATCGCGCCGATGCCGGTCTGGAGACAGGCGCCGTTCGGGATGCGTTCGGCAACGAATTCGGCGATGGCCTTGTCGGCAGCATCGATGGGCGGCGGTGGCACCTCGAGGAGTGGGTGCTCGTTGGTGGTCCAGCCGACGATCTGGCTCATGTGGATCTGGTTGCGGCCGAATGTGCGCGGCATGTTGGGGTTGACTTCCAGAAAGAACCGCCCGCGGCCGATGAAGCTGGCCGTGTAGTCGGCGCTGACGCCCAAGCTGAAATACCCGTGGCGATCAGGAGGTGCTGCCGCGACGATGACCAGTGGGTCGGTAGCCCGACGGCGCATGAGGTCGTACACCTCGCTGAAGTGGTTGGGTACCAGATCGACCGTGCCGGCCTTGAAGCACGGGCGGGTGATGTGCGACAGGAAGTACGAGACGTGCTGCATGCGGTCGCCGTACGCGCCGTGCAGGTAGGGCCGGTCGTGCAGTGTGTGCATCTGATGCACGATGATGCTGCCGTCGCGCCCGCCGGCGACGGCTTGCTCGATGGCGTCGAGTGTGGCGACGGGCTCGCCGTTCGCCAACGGCACCACGAGGTGGGCGTGGTGGGCAAGGTGTTCGAGCACCGCCTCGGGAGAACCGGACTGCATTGGACCGTTCATGTTGTCACTACCCAGTTCCGCGAGCGGTCGACCGCTCGCAGCCACGACTGATGTGCTGCCTCGACCTGCGGGGTGGGCGGCGCTGGCTCGAACACCCTGTCGAGTTGCCATGCCTGCGCGATCGCGTCGAGCGATGGCCACACGCCCTCGGCGAGGCCGGCCAAGTAGGCGGCACCGAGTGCGGTGGTCTCTTGGTCAGCGGGCCGACGCACAGCGACACCCAACTGGTCGGCTTGAAGTTGGAGCAGCAGATCCATGACCGACGCCCCGCCGTCGACGCGGAGGTCGGCGATGGGTGTACCGGCGGCGAGTGACATGGCTTCGACTGCGTCGCGCACTTGGAACGCAATGGACTCGACGACAGCCCGAGCGATGTGGGCCGCAGTGGTTCCCCGCGTGATGCCGATGATGGTGCCGCGTGCGTATGGATCCCACCACGGGCTACCGAGACCGGTGAACGCAGGCACGACGACGACACCGCCGCTGTCGGGAACGCTGGCCGCAAGTGGCCCGATCTCGGCGGCGTTGTCGATGATCTGTAGGCCGTCGCGAAGCCACTGAATGGCGGCCCCGGTGACGAAGATGGCACCTTCGAGCGCGTAGGCAACCGATCCGTCGGACAGACTCCATGCCACAGTGGTGAGCATGCCCGCTGTGGGCTCTGGGCAGGTGGAGCCCACGTTGAGCAGCACGAAGCTGCCGGTGCCGTAGGTGTTCTTGGCCATGCCCGGGTGGAAGCAGGCCTGGCCGAACAGCGCCGCCTGCTGGTCGCCGGCGATGCCCGAGATCGGAATGCCTGCGGGCGCTCCGCAAGCGCCACTGGTGACGCCGAACCGGCCACTCGAAGCACCCACTCGGGGCAGCGCCGCCATGGGTACCCCGAACAGGTCGCAGAGCTCGGTCGACCACGTCAGCTCACGGATGTCGAACAACATCGTGCGGGCCGCGTTGGTGACGTCGGTGGCATGCACCTCACCGCCGGTGAGATTCCACAAGATCCAACTGTCGATGGTGCCGATCGCGAGATCGTCGTCAACCACGATGTTGCGGTTGGCGAGCAGCCATTCGATCTTCGACCCCGAGAAGTACGGATCGAGCACCAAGCCCGTGGTGCGACGTACGAGTGGCAGCACACCATCGGCGGCCAGTTCGTCGCAGCGCGCCGCAGTGCGACGGTCTTGCCACACGATGGCGTTGCCATAAGGAACTCCACTGCGCCGACTCCAGGCCAACACGGTCTCGCGCTGGTTGGTGATGCCGATGGCCGCAACACTGTCGACGCCAACTCGGTCGATCACCTCGGCGAGGGTGGTGAGGACGGCCTTCCAGATCTCGACCGCGTCGTGTTCGACCCAGCCGGGCTCGGGGAAGTGCTGCGTGAACTCGCGGTACGACGAGATGGGGGGCCGGCTATCGACGTAGACCGCTCGGCAGCGAACGCCGGTGGTACCTGCGTCGATTGCAACAACGCACTTGTCTGGCACGGGCAATTCTGGCACGGGCACATCTGGCACGGGCACATCTGGCACGGTCGCATCTGGCACGGGCATGTTCGTCAACGTAGTCAGCGGCGGCGCGACTTGTTGGTTCGGTTGGGCCGCTGCGAGGGCCCCGTGCTGGTGCGGCCGGTGGGCGCAGGCCTGGCACGAGCAGCAGGTGTCGACGGGCGAGCAGCAGGTTGTGCGGCGCGTTGGGCGCGCAGCGATGCAAACGTGGCCCGTTGGTAGCCGAACTTGGCCAGGGCGCTGCCGAGCATCAGGTACACGACTCCGCCGAGGACGAGCCCCACGTAGCTGCCTGCAGTGCGAACGTTGAACACTGTGGCGAACAGCACGCCCGCGATCGCCGTGACCACCAACCATTCGGTGAACATGCGCTTCCAGGGCACTCGTCGCGTCGAATCCCATGCCATCGAGATGTTCCTTCCTCATCAACCTTCGCGTACCCTACGTACTCGTGCGAGTAGGCATTCTGACAGGCGGAGGCGATTGTCCGGGGCTCAACGCCGTCATCCGCGCCATCGTCCGCAAGGGCGAGATTCAGTACGGCGACGAACTGATCGGGTTCCTCGACTCGTGGGACGGCGTTCGCGACCAGCACACCATGCCGCTCGATGTCGCATCGCTACGCGGCATGCTGCCTCGGGGTGGCACGCTGCTGGGTACCCGTCGAGGTAGCCCGTACGACTGGCCCGGCGGCCCGCAGCGGGTCGCCGAGATCTTTCGCGAGATGGCTCTCGACGCGCTGGTGGTCATCGGCGGTAACGGTTCGCTCACCGTGGCGTCCAGGCTCTACGACGATCTCGGGCTTCCGATCGTGGGCGTCCCCAAGACCATCGACAACGACGTTGTGGGCACCGAGCTCACCTTCGGATTCAACACCGCAGTGCAGATTGCCACAGACGCCATCGATCGATTGCATACCACCGCCGAGAGCCACGACCGGGTGATGGTGGTCGAGGTGATGGGTCGTCACTCGGGATGGATTGCGACCCATGCCGGCATCGCCGGTGGTGCCACGGCAATCCTCATTCCTGAACAGCCGTTCGACATCGATGCCGTGTGCGCCGTGCTCCGGCGACGCCACGAGCGTGGTCGCTATGCGTCGATCGTGGTCGTTGCCGAGGGGTCCGAACCGGTCGCTGGCACCATGCCTTCGCGCGACAAGATCTACGACCAGTTCGGCCACGTGCGCCTGGGAGGCATTGCCGACACCATTGCTCACGCCATCGAGACCCGCACTGGGTTCGAAACCCGAATGGTGCTGCTCGGCCATGTTCAGCGGGGCGGCACACCCACCGCATTCGATCGGGTGCTGGCCACCCGCTATGGCGTCGCCGCGATCGACGCGGTGCACCTCGAGGCATGGGGTCAGATGGCAGCCATCGAGGGTAGTGACATCGTGCTGAAGCCGCTGGCTGTCACAGCCGGACGCACGCGACCGGTCGATATGCACCTGTTCCACGAGGTCGCCGAAGTCTTCTTCGGCTGACGCGTCCCGATCCCACCCTCACGCCCGCCCCAGGCGTTTGCCGACTTTCCCACAACCTGTGTGGATTCGTTACCAAACGCACGGGTCAGGGGCGACGCTCTCTCACTCCCGTCGCCGGTCGCCGAGTTGCGTTCGCCGACTTTCCCACAACCTGTGTGGATTCGTTACCAAACGCACGGGTCAGGGGCGACGATAGGGGGAGTGGTTACGGCTGCGCGGGGGACGGAATGGCCGGGTAGTCGGGCTGTGTCGACAGCACGATGCCGGGGTAGTCGTACCGGGTGAGCGGGTCGGCCTGCAGCTCGCCGTTGCCGGCCGGCCACTGCTGTGACACGTCGTTGATCAGGATCTGCACACCTGTGACGTTGCGCAGTTCGGTCGCTGTGAGCACGAGTTGCGCGACCGCTGTGATCAGCTCGTCGCCTGACAACTGTCGGAGTTCATCGGACAGATTGACCACCAGGGTCTCACCCTGCAGTCGAGTACTGAGCAGCGCGAGACCATCGGGGATGGCAGACCGGAGTCGCGTGTCGAGTTCGACCGAGTTGGGACCGTCGAGCAGCGCCTGCAGCACGCTGAGCGACGTTTCGGTGACATCGCGCGCAACCGGTTCGAGCGTGCGCACCTGGCCAGAGGTCTCGGGCGAGACCAGGTAGATGCGCGCCGTACCGACGGCTGCGCCGGCCGGCAGATCGGAGCTGAGTCTCAGCTCGACGCGCTCGCCAGGTGGAACGTCGCGCGGAGCGCTCTCGCTCCCGATGGAACACGATGCTGCCAGTACGGCGAGCGCCGTGACGAGACACAACCGACGGTGCCTCATAGCCGGATCTCCTCGGCCGGAAGCTCGATGACGAACCGCGCCCCGGGTTGGCCGTCGAGGCGATCCTCGACCCACACCCGGCCGCCGTGGATGTGCACATGTTCGTCGACGAGTGCTAGGCCGAGGCCCGCGCCGTCGTTACCGCTACGGCGGCCCGCCGCTGCGCCGCGAGCGAACCGCTCGAAGATCAATGATCGCTCCTCGATGGGCACGCCTGGGCCGTTGTCTTCGACGGCGATACGCACGTGACCTAACGGTTCGCCTTCGCCTTCGCTCTCGGTGACCGACACCGATGCGACCCCACCGCCATGGAGCCTGGCATTGTCGATGAGGTTGGCGACCACCCTGGCAAGCCGCCGTCGATCGCCGTTGATGATGAGGTGCTCGGCGCGGGGGCTCACGACGACCAGCGATGAACGCATGCTGCTCACCGTGACGGCCTGGCGGACAAACTCGGCGACGAGGAGTTCTTCCATGTGCAGCCGAATGGCGCCGGCGTTGAATCGAGAAATCTCGAGCAGGTCTTCGACCAGACCCTGAAACCGAGTGACGTCGGCAACCAGCAGGTCGAGCGCGGCCTGAGCGCGTTCTGGCATGTCGTCGCGGCGGGCGTGCATCACCTCGGCACTTGCCGCCAACGTCATGAGCGGCGAGCGCAGTTCGTGGCTGACATCGCTGGCAAAGCGAATATCGCGCTCGACGCGAGTTTGCAGCGCAGCAGCCATGTCGTTGAAGGCATTGGCAAGGATGGCAAGGTCGGGGTCGTCGGTCGGCTCGAGCCGTGTGTCGAGTCGCCCGCCGGCTATGGCCTTGGCCGCTTGGGCCGCGTCGCCCAACGGTCGAACAGCACGGCGTGCAGCCAGCGTGCCGATGAGGGCGCCAGCCAACGTGGTGATGACGCCACCGAAGATGAGGCTCAGCAGCACGCTACGCAGGGTGGAGTTGGCGTCGTCGAGGCTGATGAACTCGAAGTACCATGCATCGCCAGATGGCAGCGGGATGGCGATGACGAGCACCGGTTTGTTCGCGATCGTGGTGATCATTCGAGCTGGAACGCCATCGTCGAAGGCACGGGCCTTCAGTGCCGCCGGAATGGCATCGGGGCCGAAACGGGCTGGAGCGACCGCAGCCCAAACGCCACGCGAGTGCAGTGCTGCCTGCGAGACGCCCAGAGATTGCAGGCGGGCGATGGTGGTGGAGGCTGTGGCGTTCGGCGTGCCGAGCTCGATCTGCGCCACCTGCGCATCTCGGTACGCCTGTTGCAGGCCGGAACGATCGCGTTGGTTGAGCAGGCTGCTGCGCGTGAACGTGTAGGCCGCGGCGGCGAGAAACACCGACAAGAACAGTGCGCCGAACACGAACATGAGCAGCACGCGAGTGCGAAGTCCGAGGCGTTGTGGTCGGAGTCGACCCAATCCCTCGCTGGCGCGACGAATGCGGCCGAACGAGCCTTCGGTCGCCGGGGTGCCTTCGGTCGCCAGCGTCGAGGTTGAACCGTCGGCAACTGCCGGAGCGGCGTCAGTGGTCACGACTGGAGGCGATAGCCGAGCCCGCGCACGGTGACGACGTGACGAGGGTTGGCCGGATCGTTCTCGACCTTGGTGCGCAGTCGCCGAACGTGAACATCGACCAGTCTCCCATCGCCGAAGTAGTCGTAGCCCCACACCTTGTCGAGCAGGCTCTCGCGACTGAACACCCTGCCCGGGTTCTGAGCGAGCTCGCACAACAGGCGGAACTCGGTCTTGGTGAGATGCAGTTCGGTGCCGGCAAGGGTGACCTTGCCTTCGTCGGGGATGATCTCGAGATCGCCGAACACCAACCGGGCATGGCCGGGGCTACTAGGCCTGATGCGCCGCAGGAGCGCGCGGATGCGAGCCGATAACTCTTTGGGGGCGAACGGCTTGGTGAGATAGTCGTCGGCGCCGGCCTCGAGCCCTGCGACAACGTCGTGGGTGTCGTTGCGGGCGGTGACCATCACGATAGGAACGTCACTGTGCCGACGCAGGGTGCGACACAGCTCGAAACCGTCGATACCCGGAAGCATGATGTCGATCAGCACGACATCGGGCACGAACCGATGGAAGATGTCGATCGCTTCCTCGCCGCTTCCGGCCTCGTCGACGGTCCAGCCTTCGTCCTCGAGCGCCAGTTTCACAGCGGTTCGGATGCGCTCGTCGTCTTCGACGGAGAGAATGCGTGTACCCACAGCTCACATG